>JAGCFF010000207.1 GCA_017650285.1 Bacteroidales bacterium | reverse complement strand
GAGCTCTGAAGGTCGGACGTAGTCTTGCTGAAGACCTTTTCTGCAGGGAAGTGGTACACTCCGCGGGAACTTACGCAAGATGCTGTCTCGCTGCCGAGAAGGTATCCCTGAGGAAGCATTTCGATGCCTTCCAGAAAGTAATAAGTGCGGTAGTTGTAGCCAGGGACATCGATGGCAGCGGCAAAGCCATTGCGGTTTACCGTCCAGACCTGGTCCATTCCGCAGGTCACCGGACGGGTGGGATCTTCGCGGTGGCAGATGTCCTGCAGGAAGCGGGCTGTCTCGATGCCTCCGGGAGTTCCCTGCGAAGGAACCTCGTTTCCTATGCTCCACATTACCACACACGGGTCATTACGATAATGGCGAAGCATATTGACCATATCGCGCTCTGCCCACTCGTCGAAGAAGAGATGATATCCGTTTTCGCACTTGGCAATGTCCCATTCGTCAAAAGGCTCCAGCATCATCATCAAGCCCATCTCGTTGCAGAGCTGTACCAGCTCGGGTGCAGGCATATTGTGGGAAGTGCGGATCGCGTCGCAGCCCATATCCTTGAGGATGCCCAGCTGCCGGCGTATCGCCGATTCGTTCACTGCAGCGCCGAGCGGGCCGAGGTCGTGGTGCAGGCATACTCCCTTGATCTGGCGGCGCTGTCCGTTAAGCTGGAAGCCACCCTCCGCGGTCACGGAGATGCTCCTTACTCCGAATACGGTTTCGTAACGGTCGATTTCCTGCTGACCTTTGCGCAGGATGGTTACAGCCTTGTACAGGTTCGGGGCCTCAGGACTCCAGAGGGCCGGACGCGCGAGTTCTATCTGTTGCTCAAGGAGGCCGGCGGCCGGAGATTCGGCGGATTTCGCAACCACCTGACCGTCATATACGATTTCGGTGAGCACAGACACTCCGTCGAGCGGGCCTTCGACTTCTGCCTTTACAGAGACGAGAGCCTTTTCGGGCGATACTTCAGGGGTTGTGACCTGCGTGCCCCAGACGGGAATACGGGTTTCTCCGGTCAGGATAAGGTGGACGTTGCGGTACAGTCCGGCGCCAGGGTACCATCGGGAGCTTCCCGGACGGTTCTCGAGCTCGACACGAATGGCGTTGCTGCCGTTTTTCACAAACTCGGTGACATCGAAATGGAAGGAGTTGTAGCCGTAGGGCCATTCGCCTGCGAATTGTCCGTTCACATATACTTTGGCGTTTGACATGGCTCCGTCGAAAAGAAGGGTGCATTTCGTCCCCGGAGTCTTGTCAATATCGACGGTGCACTCATAAAAGCCTTTTCCGATCCAAGGAAGGCCGCCGCTGCGGGCGGTTTTCTCAGTTGCTGCGGTCTCGCCGTTCTGCCGGATGGCTACCACCTGCAAGTCGATGCTGCGGTCAAAAGGTCCTGCAATCGCCCAGTCGTGCGGTATGCGGACCTGCTGCGTTCCGTTGAAGGTCCAGTCCTTCAGCAGGGTTTCTGTCCTCTGGGCGAATGCGCCTGTGGAGAGGGCCGCTATGGCCAGTATGATGAACAATCTTCTCATCAGCGTTTGAATTCTACTACAAGTGCGCTCTTCGGGGCGATGGTGATACCGTTGCGCAGGGTAATGTTTTCTCCGGTGAGCACGTCACGGCCGTTGACAGGGCCTTCTACAAACTCGCGGTAGTGGTCCCAGTCGAGGGCGTGCGGTTCGAAGCTGTTGTTGATATAGACGAACACGGCATCGGTGTCGGTGTAGCGGAAATATGCGTATGTGTTGTCGGTGATGTTGCTTGCACCTATGTTGGCGCGTGAGAGAAAATGAAGGGTCTTGCCGTCTTGGACAGCCTTGCAGCCCTTGCGCCAGTTGAACAGGTTTGCCGTATAGTCGTGGAGTTCGCCGGCGTGCTCATAGATGCGGGGCGCCAGCTCGCGTCCGTCCTTGTCGAAGAGGTCGATGGTGTCGTCTTCCCAGCCTCCCGGGAAGTCGATGCGCTTGGCACCGTCGTGGCTGGGCACATCCTTGCGCTCGAGGAACATCATCTCGTCGCCGTAGTAGAGCTGGGGGATGCCCCTGAGGGTGGCAAGCAGGGTGATGGCAAGCTTCATACGGGCAGGATCTTCGCGGAGCACGTCACCGGTGCGGGCGTGGTCGTGGTTGGCGAAGAAGGTCATCATATGGCTGAGGTCCTTGTAGGCGAAGTCCTGTGCGATGACGGTATAAACACGGGTCATTCCTTCGTCCCAGTTGACATAGTCCTCGTTGAGGGCTTGCTTGATGGCGCCTTCCAGGGGGAAGTCCATTATCGAAGGCAGGTTGGAGTTGAAACCGTCGGCATTGGGGTTGTCCTTCTGCCAGTAGGCCAGCTGGGTAATCTTGGAATCCCAGCACTCGCCCACGATGTTCATATTCGGATACTCGTCGGTCACGGCCTTGCACCAGCGGGACATAGGCTCCGGCTCGTTGTAAGGGTACGTGTCGACGCGCAGGCCGTCCAGACCGGCATATTCTATCCACCATACGGCCCACTGCTGGAAATATTTCAGCACGTAGGGGTTGTCGAGGTTCATATCGGGCATCGAAGGCACGAACCAGCCGCTCTCCTGGCGTTCACGGTCACGCACGGAGGCGTTGGGGTCCATATAGACCGAGAAGAGCGCGTTCATCTGGACATATGGACTTGAACTGTGGTACCAGTCCTTGAAGGGGGCTTCCTCCATCCACCAGTGTGCGGTGCCGCAGTGGTTGGTCACAATGTCCATTATTATCTTCAGGCCGTGGGCGTGAGCTTCTTCCACGAACTTCTTGTAAAGCTCGTTGTCTCCGAAACGGGGATCTATGTGATAGTAGTCTGCGCAGGCATAGCCGTGGTAGGACTCCTGAGGCTGGTTGTCGAGCAGCAGGGGAGTGCACCATATCGCAGTGGCTCCGAGGCCGGCGATGTAGTCCAGGTGGTTCATAATGCCCTGTATGTCGCCGCCGTGGCGGGCGACCGCATCGGCGCGGTTCACTTCGTCAGGTGTTTCCGGAACCCTCCAGGGGCGGGCCGAGCCGTCGAAATATTCTCCGCCCTGCCACTGCTCGTCATTGTCCATAAAGGCCGAAGAGAAGCGGTCCGGCATAATGAGGTATATCATATCGGCCGTGGTGAAGCTTTCGCGCTCGCGGCTGCCTTTCTCGCGCTCCCTTATGATGTAAGGGTATTTGAATCTCTCATCGCCGCGGGTGAACACCAGGTTGTATTCTCCGGCTGACTTCACTGCCATATCGATGAACACGAAGTTGGGACTGTCGGCCTTGTGAACTTCTTTCACTGTGAGACCCTTGCCTTCCACTGCCACGTCATACTCCACAATCGCAGGGCCCTGCACCATCAGCTGAAGGTCGGTAGTCATCCCTGTCCACCAGCTGAGGGGTTCCACCCTCTGCACCTGGCTTTCACTGGCCTGGGGAACGGAAGAATAATCCACCCTGCCGCTGGCAACGGCCGCAGCGAGCAGCGCTATGATAATCAATCCTCTATATCTCATATTCCTATTGTTAATCTTTGAATGCATCCATTATTGCAGAGGGGCTGCCGTCAGAGCTGAAGGCTCCCTGGTCGTAGCTGCCCCAGGTTTCGCGTTTGCCGGTATATCTGTAGATTTCGTCGGGCTTGCCGTAGATTTCCGGCTTCCATCCGCCATAAACTTCGGGTTCCCAGTAGAACACTCCGCCGCAGCCCTCGATGTTCTTGAGCTCGTCCACGAAAGATTTGAGGACGCTGGCAGCGTCGCTCTTGGCAGGCTTCACTCCGACCTCGGAAACGATGATCGGAACCTTATATGTGCTGTAGAGGCTCCTGATATTGGCCAGAGCCTTCTGGTTATACTGTGCTGCAGTCATTCCGCTCTCGGCCTGGGGGTAGTGCGAAAGGGCGATGGCGTCGAAGTTCGCTCCGGCCGCCTTGACTCTCTGGAACCACCAGTCGTTGTCTTCGTAGGCGTTGTTGAGGTGCGGCATCACAAGTGCCTCGGGGAATACCGCCTTGGCTGCGTGAGATCCGGCATTGAAGAGCTTTGCGAAGTTGGAATAGCCGTTCGCTATGTCTCCGGCGCTGGTCCAGAGCTGTCCGGCAGGCCACATCATTCCGTTGCGGGTCTCGTTGCCGATCTGAATCCACTTGGGAGAGACTCCTGCAGCCTTCAATGCATTGAGAACATCGGTGGTATGCTGGGCGATGTGGGTGCACAGCTTGTCCAGACTGCCCTTGTCGGCATCCCAGGCGGCAGGCATTATCTGCCTACCGGGGTCTGCGAAGAAATCGCTGTAGTGGAAGTCGACCATCACGGCCATCTGTGCCTTTGCTGCCCTTTTTGCAAGGGCTACCACATCATCCTTGCCGCTCCACCCTTTGTAGGGGTCGACCCAGACGCGGAGCCTAATGGCATTGATGCCGCAGTCTGCAAGCACTGCAAAGATGTCGGCCGTGCTCCCGTCGCGCTTCTTGAAGGTCTTGCCGTCCTTCTCCATCTCCGATACCCAGCTGATGTCGGCACCCTTTGCGAAAGTGATTTCAGCCGGTGTGGGATCCGGGTCAGGTGCGGGTTCGGGCTTGGGCTCCCGGTCGCACATCGACGCCATCAGGACCGTTGCAGCAAGGATCAATACAAGTTTCTTCATAATAAGAGACGTGTTATTTCAGTTCGAATACCACAGAAGAGTTGCCGCCGATGGTGAGGGCGCTGCCTTTGACAGAGGCGTTGCCGAGCAGAGCTATCGGCTTGGACATATCATCAGAAACAGCGACTGTCTTTGCTGAGGTTGAAACATTATGTATTACAAGCAGCTTCTGGCTGCCGGAAGTCATATACCAGGCGGCTATGGTGCTGCCGCTGACGTTGGCTGCACTCATCGAGCCTTCGGCAAGGGCAGGGTAGGTGTTGCGAAGGCGGCTCCAGGTCTTGTAGACATTCAGGATCGAAGCGTCGTCATCCTGCTGTGCTTCCACAGAGATAGCCGCAGTCAGCATACTGTTGTCGACCTTGTTGTTCACGCCCTTCTTCGCGCAGTCCTTTCCGGCCTTGTCCCAGAGCATCGGAGTGCGGACATATTCGTCTCCACCGTCCTTCACTCCGTAGTAGCCAAGTTCCTCGCCCTGATATATGAAGGGCTTGCCGGGGCCTGAGAGAAGCATAGCGCCGGCCTGCTGCATCTTGGCGACGTTCTTGCCGACTTCGCTGCCGAAGCGGTTCTGGTCGTGGTTGCTGAGGAAGAAGGATGTTATGGCGTCAGCCCTCTGGGCGGTATGGTCGGAAACATAGCCGGCGACGGAGGTGACGAATCCGCTCGCGTTCTGGTTGTTGAGCGCGTCGCGCAGCTTGTAGCCGTAGTCGAACTCGAAGTTCGAAATGAGGCCTTTGTAGTACATTTTCTCAGTGTTGTGGCCTTCCCAGGCTTCTCCAACCATAAAAATGTCGCCGCTATGGCCGGCTGCCTTGTATGTTGCGTTGCAGTGGTCGTACCATTGCTGCAGGAAGCGCTGGTTGGCAGTCAGCTGACTCTGATAGAGCCAGATCACTGCGTCAAGGCGGAATCCGTCCACGCCGAATTCAGTGATCCATCGGTCTGCAGTGGCTGCAATGGCCTTGAATGCGGGAGAATTCTCGCACTCTGTGTACTTGCCGTAGTTGAGGTCCGGCATCGACCTGTCGAAACTTGCGAAATACCAGGACTTGCTTCCGCCGAAGGTGATGTCTCCGCAGCTGCCGCTGTTGTCCAGTTTGAAAGCCTGGCCCAGTTTGATGGGACCGCTGCCGGAAGGGGATCCGTATTTGGTTCCTGCCGGCCAGCTGTCGGAGTTGGAACTCCTTACGAGGAATCCCCATTCGGTATCGACATCGAGGGTTATCTCGAATATGCCGGCGGAAGTCTCGTACAGGCCCACATTGCCCGAACTGCCTATCCAGAGCCACATCTTTGCAGAAGAGTATGGCTGTTGCACTTCCTCCTGGGTTTCGGTGACGGTGACGTACTTGGTGCTGCCGGTCCAGTCGACCTTGAAGTGCAGGCGGCCCTTGTAGCCAGCCTTGCCGATAGTGATTTCGTGCCACGTGCCCATTTTGGGATCCTTCGACCCTGCATAGTTGTCTATCTTGCCTGCGGCTACGTCGGCATCGGGGTTGTCAGAGAATACATACCAGTCGCGGTAGGGGCTCTCGGGGTCGGCGCTTGCCGCCTTGAACCACTCGTTCCCGCTGCCGCTGTGGTTGAGGACATAGTCCATATAAATCGCTATCCCTTTGGAATGGGCGGCATCTACAAGAGCCTTGAAGTCGTCCTCGGTGCCGAAGAGAGGGTTCACGGTGCCGTAGTCGTTCACATCGTAGGCGTGATAGCTGTTTGTCGGATGGGCAGGAGAGAGCCAGAGCGCAGTAACACCCAGGGCATCCAGGTAGTCCAGCCTGTTCTGTATGCCTTTGAAATCTCCGACTCCGTCGCCGTTGCTGTCAGCGAAACTGTAGATCAGCAGCTGGTAGGCAGTGGACGAACGCTTGCTCCCGTCGAAGGCGGCGGGGGTGGGGATTATGTCGGTGGTGGCCTGTTCTTTCGCCTCCTGCACGATGCTCACGGAAGCTGTGCCTTTCAGCCCGGAAGCATCGGAAAAAGACAGAGTCATCATCCTCCTTTCGGCGCTGTTCTCGGGAACAGTCACTGTTATAGTCTGGTTTCCGGAGCCAGAGGAGGGATTCACTGTGGCCCAGTCTCCTGTAGTCGAGGCTTTCCAGGACTTGGAGTCGGTGGTAAGAGTGACAGTCTGTGTGCCGCCATCTCCTGT
>JAGCFF010000206.1 GCA_017650285.1 Bacteroidales bacterium | reverse complement strand
TCAGCGTGCGGATAGCCCGGCTGCCAGCGTCTGTGGTACTGTATCTCATCGATGAGATGCTGGGGATGCTCCACCCTCACTCCGAGAGCGAAACCCTTGGCCTGCAAGGCCCAGCCCTTAGCCGCGAAAAGAGCATATATATCCCTGGCCGAATGGCCCGTGGCAAGAATCACGCTGGAGGCGCTGTAACTGCATCCGTCGGCGCAGAGAACCTTCCAACTGCCTTTCCTGGATGCGGGAGGCGTCAGGTCCACCACTTTCGAACCGAAATGATACTCGCCGCCGTGAGCGGTGATGCAGTTGCGGATGCTCTCCATCACGCGGGGCAGCACATCGCTGCCGATATGCGGGTGCGCGTCCGTCAAAATGCTCTCCTGGGCGCCGAATGCCACCAGCTGACGGAGAACTTCCTGGATGTCTCCCCTCTTGGAAGAACGGGTATAGAGCTTGCCGTCGGAGAACGTGCCGGCGCCGCCTTCTCCAAAGCAGTAGTTGGAGTCGGCGTTGACCACGCCCTCGCGGACGATGGCGGAAATATCGACCTTGCGGCTGTGGACGTCCTTTCCCCTCTCGAGAATCACAGGCTTGAGACCTTTCTCGAGGAGCTTGAGCGAAGCGAAGGTGCCTGCAGGGCCTCCTCCGATCACGATCACCTGGGGAGCATCGTGGACATCCTTGTAGTCGAAGACGTACTCTTTGGGCGCTTCGTCACCTTCGAGATAAGCGCGCAGCCTGTAGCGGTAGACAGGACGGCTGCGGGCATCGAGGGAACGGCGCAGCACGACGCACTGCCGGACTCTCCGGACCGGGACTCCGCAAGCCACGGACGCCGCCTTGAGCAACTCCTCCTGCGAGGGGTCGTGAAGGATGTCGAACGTCTGCTCGAACTCTTTCATATCATTTCATATTGAGATCGGCCGCACGCGACACGGGAGCTACGTCCAGCGGGGTGAACAGCTTCTTTTCGTACTTGAAATGGCCTACGACAGCTATCATCGCCGCATTGTCGGTGGTGAAGCGCAGCTCCGGCAGGAAGGTGGTCCAGCCCCTGCGGCGGCCTTCCTCCTCGATGCGGTTGCGCAGCCCGCTGTTGGCCGAAACGCCTCCGCCGATGACGATCTGGCGGATGGATGTCTGCTTCACCGCGAGCAGCAGTTTCTTCATCAGGATGTCTATCAGGTCTTTCTGGAAGCCTGCGCACAGGTCGGCCTTGTTCTTCTCGATGAAGTCAGGATCCTTGGCGACTTCGTCCCTGAGGAAATACAGCAGCGATGTCTTGATTCCGCTGAAACTGTAGTCTAAGCCGGGGACATTGGGCTTCGCGAAGCGGAAACGGGCAGGGTCGCCCTCCTTTGCCAGACGGTCTATCACAGGACCTCCCGGATAGCCCAGTCCCAGCAGCTTCGCACATTTGTCGAACGCTTCGCCCACCGCATCGTCGATGGTACGGCCGAGGACTTCGAAATCCAGATAGTCGTTGACCTTCACGATCTGGGTGTGGCCGCCGGAAACCAGCAGGGCCAGGAAAGGGAAAGTCGGCTCGCGGTGAGGCTTGCCTTCCTCGATGACGAAATGGGAAAGGATATGCCCCTGCAGGTGGTTGACTTCTATGAGCGGCTTGCCTGCGGACAGTGCCAGACCTTTGGCGAAAGACACTCCGACAAGCAGGGAACCCAGCAGACCGGGGCCTCTGGTGAAGGCTATGGCATCCACCTCGTCCATTCCGACGCCGGCCTGTTTCAGGGCCTGGTCCACCACCGGCACGATGTTCTGCTGATGAGCCCTCGAGGCCAGCTCCGGAACCACGCCGCCATACTGCTCGTGGACCTTCTGGGAGGCCATTACATTCGACAGCAGACAACGGTCCGCAAGGACGGCTGCAGAAGTGTCGTCGCACGATGACTCTATTCCTAGAATTATTGTCCTTTTTCCCATCAGATTAGCCTCCGGACGTGCAAATGTATCAAATTAAAAGTGTATCTTTGTTAGATTGATGAAAGTTTTGCGCAAAATATTGCTTGGACTTCTCCTGCTGCTGGTGCTTCTTCCGGTAGTGGCCGTGGTGGCTTTGCAGCTGCCTAAAGTGCAGGACCGCATCTGCAGGGCAGTCTCCAAAAGCGTTTCATCGAACATCAACGGCAGCATCGATTTCGGCGAGGTATACTACCAGCTTTTCGACCGCGTGATCCTCAAGGACGTAGTGCTCAAGGACGACGCGCAGGACACCGTGGCATATTTCGGCAAGCTGTCGCTCAATGTCAAGCTGCTCAAGGCCATCACAGGCCACGTGACCGTCAACAGCCTCGAGCTCAGCGACGCCCTGCTCAACCTGGAAGTCGACGAGGAGGGTACGCTCAACCTCGCGAAGATCTTCCCGCCAAAGGAGCAGGAACGCGACACGTCCGCGAAAGGCATACTCGCCTACTTCGACAACGTGCTCGTGGATGTGCGCAACATCAAGCTCAACAACACGTCCGTCAATCTGGTCAGGCACACCCCCACCCCCGAGGCTTTGAGCAAGCTGACGCCCGGGGCGCGCACAATCGACTGGAAAGACATGCACCTGAGCAACCTCAACGTAGACATCTCCGACATAAAATACAACCTGCGCGACCGCAGCGTCTCGGCTAACGTCAACGGCATAACCCTCGAGGAGAGCAAGGGACTCAAGATCGATGACCTGAAGTTCAAGGCCGCGCTGGATGCGGCCGGCATCCATCTGGAGAAGTTCCGCTACAAGGACAACTTCTCGGACATCAAGCTGGATTATGCCAATGCGCTGTTCGAAGACTTCAGCGATTTCTCCGACTTCCTGCACAAGGTTTCGCTGGACTGCAGCCTCGACGACGCCAAGGTGAGCCTTGCGTCGCTGGGCCTGTACCTGCCTGCCCTCGACCATCTGACACTGACATTGAAGGCCAACGGCAAGGTCAAGGGTTCCGTCGCCAACATGAAGATATCCTCGTTTACGGTCGACGGTCCGGGCAGCTCCCACGTAGAGCTTTCAGGACAGCTCAACGGACTGCCGCTGTCTGACCAGACCATCATGTCGGCCAATATCTCCCAGTGCCACTTCACCACCGACGACCTCGAACAGATCATCTCGAGCGTGGCAGTGGAGCCTCTGAAGAAAGGCACCATCAGCAAGTTCGCTCCGGGCACCACCTTCAACTTCAAGGGCTTCATGGACGGTTTCTTCACGGACTTCGTGGCATACGGAGGGCTCTCTTCCGACATCGGCCGCGTGGACGTCGACCTGCTCTGCCAGAGCACTCCGGACGTGGGATTCTCGATGGACGGATTTATGGATGCCAGCGACTTCCACCTCGGCAAGTTCCTCCAGAACGACAAGATGGGCGAGCTTTCCTGCAGCGCCGACCTGAGCGGATTCGCATCTCCTGCCAAGGAGAAATCATACTTCAACCTCGACTCCCTGTATGTGTCGAAGTTCAATTTCAACGACTACGACTACAAAGGCATCACCGCATCGGGCAAGCTCGATTCAGAGGGAATCGAGATCAGGGCCGTGGACGACGATCCCAACCTCGACTTCGACCTTGTAGCAGACATATCCAATGCCCGCGACGGACAGAGGACCTATGACGTGGACCTGGACTTGCGCAAGGCCAACCTCGTCGCCCTCAACCTCGACAAGCAGGAAGTTTCCATCGTCGGCATGAAGCTCAAGGGTTCTATGCTCCAGACGGGCAAGGACACTTTCGAAGGCGACATCTTCATCAACGACCTGGACTGCACCAACGCCACCGGACTTCACGACCTCGGGGACATACAGCTCAACGCCAGCCTCCTGCCCAACGACCAGAAGATCACCTTCAACTCGTCTTTCCTCAACGGAAAGCTGACGGGCACGACTTCGGTATCGGATATGGTCAAGGACGCGAAGTACGCCCTGCTCAACAACAAGCTTGACAACCTGCTCAAGGGTGAGAAGCTCGAAGGCTATTCCGGCGGCAACTACGACATCGACCTCAGGGTGGCTGACATCCGCTCGCTCCTGGCCTACGTAATGCCCGACCTGCACATCGAGAACGGCACCCGCGTGGAGTTCAAGACCGACAGCACCGGCGGGTCCTCGCTTTCCGTGAAGTCAGACCTGCTCTCCTTCAAGGACATCTATGCGAGGAATCTGGTCCTCGGCTATGACAGTGCCGACACGAACGCTTTCGCAGCCATCGACGCGGACCTCATCCGCATCGGCTCGCTGGTGTCTTTCAACAACCATCTCGGCGCCGACATCGAGGACAACAAGGTGAAATTCGACCTGAGCTACGACAACAGCAGCGAGGGCCAGTCCGGCAAAGGCAACCTGAAGGCAACGGTTGCATTCCCCGACACCTCGGCGGCCTATGACGTGCTCGTCGCCCTCGACAATTCGTCGTTCACCGTCGACAACAAGGAGTGGATAGTGACTCCCTCTTCAATCTTCATCGACAAGAAACGCATCAACATCCGCGACTTCACCCTCGAAAGTCCGGGACAGTATATGAAGGTCAACGGCATCATCTCGGACAATCCCGAAGAAGAGTGCAACATAGACCTCAACAACTTCGACCTGGCCCTGGCCAACGCCTTCCTCAAGGAACCCCTCTCGCTTGACGGCCGCCTGACCGGAAACGCGAAGGCCCGCGCGCTGCTTGGCGATTACGAGATGTCGGCGAACCTGGCCGCAGACTCGGTATGCCTGTCGGGCAACCTGATGGGCGACCTTGCGGTCAACGCCAACTGGGTGGAGCAGTCCGACAAGATCGACTTCTCCCTGGTCAACACCCTTCAGGACAGGAAAGTGGTCGACATAGCCGGCAACCTCCATCCGAAGGACAAGATGCTGTCGGCGACAGCAGAGGTCGACAGCCTGGCCGCCGTACTTCTCACTCCTTTCATTTCGTCGATAATGTCCGACCTCACCGGCAGCATCTCGCTGACTGCAAACGTGAACGGACCTCTCGACAACCTTGACATCAGCACTGACAACGGCCGCCTCAACGAGTTCGCCGGAAAGCTCAACTACACCCAGGTCCGCTACGGCATCAACGGAGGCTTTACTATGACGCCCCAGGGCGTGACCATCAACTCGGCCAGGGTCACCGACGGCGCGAACGGCACCGGAACCATATCCGGAGGCGTCACTTTCGACCATTTCAAGGACATCAGGCTGAACGTAAGGATGAGAGTCAGGGATATGGCGGCGCTGAACACCACACTGGCTGACAACCCCACTTTCTACGGAAAGGCCACCGCAAGCGAAGGAACCATCTCGCTGACCGGTCCTGCCAATGACATAATGCTCATCGTCAACGCCACCACAGGTCCGTCATCGCTGCGTATCCCGCTCGGCTCGGTGACTGCTGCCGGCCAGTCCATCCTGACCTTCATCAACAACGAGACCAAGCCTGCGCTCAGCACCTACGACTCCCTGCTGCTGCGCAACTCCGCCATCAGGAAGGACAAGGAAAAGACCCAGGGCAATTTCGGAGTCAACCTCAGGCTCAAGGCCACCAACGACGCGGACATCAACCTCGACATCGACCGTACCTATGGCAACACGCTCAAGGCCAAAGGTGCCGGCGACATCAACATCAGCGTGCTGAACAACCAGTTCGACATAAGGGGCAACTACGGCATCGACGAAGGAAGCTTCAATTACAAGCTGCTGGGCCTGACCAACAAAGTGTTCTCCATCAACAAGGGTGGAAGCGTCAACTTCACGGGTGACATTATGAACACGGACCTCGACATCACCGCCCAGTACGACACAAAGGCCTCCATCTCTCCCCTGCTGGCCGACTCCATCTCGACTTCGGCCCGCAAGAACGTCAAGTGCCTGCTCGGCGTGAACGGCAAGCTGTCGAACCCCCTGCTCGACTTCGACGTGGTGGTGCAGGACATCGAGCCGTCCATCCAGGCCCAGATCCAGCCAGCCCTTATGACGGAGGAAAAGAGGATGAAGCAGTTCGCGTCCGTGCTGCTGACCGGCAACTTCCTGCCCGATGACCAGTCCGGCATCTACAATGCGGCCACCGGCGTCAACTACCTCAACATCGGAGAGCTTATGGCCAACCAGCTCAACGACATCCTGGAGGAACTGAACATCCCCATCGACCTCGGCCTCAACTACCAGAACAATGACAGCGGCCGCGACGTGGTCGACGTCGCCATCAGCACCCAGCTGTTCAACAACCGCGTCACCATCAACGGCAACATAGGAAACCGTCAGTATATGACTGCAGGCAAGAGCGACGTGATGGGAGACATCGACATCGCCATCAAGCTCGGCAAGAAAGGCCGCACCAAACTGACGCTGTTCTCACACTCTGCCGACGACTTCAGCAGCTACCTCGACCAGACCCAGCGCAACGGCGCCGGTATCTCGTTCGGCAAGGAGTTCGATACTTTCAGAGAATTGTTCCAAGGTAACACCGAAAGGCCGCGACGTCGTGAACCCGAAGATAGGCCGCGCCCTGAAGGACGGCCTGCCCCTGGAGAACGAGGGTCGCGTCCAGACAGGAATCGGGAGCAAGCCCCAGAGGCTCCCACACCATCCGCTTTCTAGAAATCCCTACCAGCACGGGTCTTCCAAGCTCCCGGAACTCGGAGAGCCTGGCGAGCATTTCCAGGTTCTGACCGACAGTCTTGGCGAAGCCGAAACCGGGGTCGAGTATCCACTCCCGGAGTCCGGCCTCCTCAGCCCTTTGTCCGAAAGCCCTGAAATAATCCTTGACATCTTCGACCACATCCTTGTAATCGCACAAGGAGTCCATAGTCTGCCCGTCTCCCCTGCTGTGCATTGCGATATAGGGCAGGCCGAGGCCGGCGGCTGTCGCGATCATCCTGGAGTCCGCGGTCCCGGCGGTGATGTCGTTCACGATGAAGGGACCGATGATGTCATAGGCGCGCCTGACGATTTCAGAAGAGAAGGTATCGACCGAGAACCTGCGGCCGGGGAAGCTTGCCGCAATCTCTTTCAGGAAAGGACGCAGCCTCTTCCACTCCTCAGCCTCTCCGGGATAGACGCTTCCGGGCCTGGAACTGCAGGCTCCGATATCGATGATATCCGCACCTTCCCCGAACATAGCGGCAGCCTTCGCGCTGAAAGCCTCTGCGTTTTCAACCCTGCTGTGTCGATAAAATGAATCGTCATTCAGGTTAATGATTCCTATTATGTTAGTATCTTTGTACACAATGCAAATATATACAATAATATGCTCATAGTGCTCGAAGGGCTGGACGGCGCAGGCAAATCCACCCAGGTAAAGATGCTCGACTCATATCTGCAGGCGGCAGGCAGAAAAACCAGGTTCCTGCATTTCCCCAGATATGACGCTCCAATATACGGCGACCTTATCGCAAGATTCCTCAGAGGCGACTTCGGAGACAACGACACCGTGCATCCCCAGCTGGTTGCCCTGCTGTACTCCCTCGACCGCATCGACGCCGCTCCGATCATCCGGCAATGGCTTGACGAAGGATACTGCGTGATCCTGGACAGGTATGTCTATTCCAACATCGCCTTCCAGTGCGCCAAACTGCCCGATCCCGAGCAGTCAGACCGCCTGCGCGAGTGGATTTTCAATTATGAGTATGAGGTTTCCGGAATTCCCGAGCCCGATTTCAACATTTTCCTGGACGTCCCGATCAAGTTCGTCGACCGGCAGCTCAAGCACAACCGCATCGGCAGCGACCGCGACTACCTGGACGGCAAGAGCGACATCCACGAGGCCAGCATCGAGTTCCAGAAAAAAGTGAGGAACATCTACCTCAGGCAGTGCGAGCTCGACAGCGACTTCATCCGTATAGACTGTGCCGACCCCGACGGTGACATACTGCCGGCCACAGTTATCTTCGACAATCTTAAACAAATTATTTCCCAAAGAATTAAATGAGATTCCTCCGGGCCATCTGCAGGCTGGTCTTCGGCCTGACTTTCATCTTTTCAGGTTTTGTAAAACTGCTGTCCCCCATCGGGACTTCACTCATAATCCAGGAATATTTCTCGGCGCTGCATTTGGGCTTCCTCTCCGGAACGGCCCTTTATGCCGGAATGCTGCTGGCGGTATGCGAATTCGTCACGGGAATGTGCGTGCTGCTCTCTGTGAGGATAAGGGTGTTCTCCGGCATCGGTTTCTATATGTGCTGCTTCTTCACCCTGCTTACGCTGTATCTGGCCCTGTTCAATCCGATCAGCGACTGCGGGTGCTTCGGCGAGGCGGTGCATCTCACCAACTGGCAGACCTTCTTCAAGAACCTTATCCTGCTGCCCTGCATCGCCCTGCTGTATTTCCAGAGGAAGAAGATTCCCCTCATAGCCAACCGCGTCATCGAATGGATCTTCGCGGGATTCTTCATACTGGCGGCCGTAGCCCTCTGGATCCACTCTTACGTGGCGGTTCCGATGTATGAGTTCACCCCCTACAAGACCGGTGCATACGTATCCACCGAAGACGACGAGGCTTCGTTCGACACCAGCTTCATCTATGAGAAGGACGGCAAGCAGCAGAGCTTCACGCTCGAGAACCTGCCCGACTCCACCTGGACCTATGTGGAGACCATCACGGAGATGACCGGCACCGCTGCCCAGTATGCCGATTTCATCATCCAAAATGCCGAAGGTGACGACGTCGCCCCCAACCTTCTCTACAGCGACGACGCCATCCTCGTTTCGATCTATGATCCGGCGAAGCTCAAGGGGAAAGACTGGGAGCGGATCACAGCTTTCGTGGAAAAAGCCCTCGCGGCCGGAGCCGACCTCTATATCGCATCGTCCACCGGCAGCGCCGGCATTCCGGACTCCTTCCCCTTTGAAGTGGGCTATGCTGACCGCAAGCTGCTGCTGACGGTCAACCGTGCGAACGGCGGAGCCACTCTCTTCAGCGACAGCTACATAGTCCAGAAATGGACGCCCGCCACGATGGACAAGGCCGGGCTCGAGGAACTGCTTTCGGACGACGGCGAGACCCTGGTGGTGCGTAACGCCATCCGCGGCAACGTACTGGCTTCATGCCTGGTGCTCGGCATCCTGCTGGTTCTCGTCCTCATCTACTATATCTGCAAGATCAGCTACAAATACTCGACCCTCAACAGGGGAAACAAGAAAGACGATGAAGCATAAAATACTCTTTGTTATGGCAACAGCCTGCATCCTCGCAACTTCCTGCGCCCCGAAGGAAGAAGAACCTTCGGATTTCAGATACAGCCTCGACGAATTCGCCGACCTGGAAGTCATCCGGTACCAGATACCCGACTGGGACGATCTCAGCTTCGGGCAGAAGCAGTACATCTACTATCTGAGCGAAGCCGCAAAATACGGCCGCGACATCATCTGGGAGCAGAACTACCAGTACAACCTGCCCATCCGCAAGGCTCTGGAAAAGATCATCGCCACCTATGCCGGCGACAAGCAGGCCAGGGAGTGGCAGGACTTTATGGTTTACGCAAAGAGAGTGTTCTTCAGCAACGGAATACACCACCATTACGGAGAGCACAAGTTCTTCCCCGACTGCCCGAGGGAATTTATGGAATCCCTGTTCTCGGGTGCCGGATGCGACACGGCCCTCGTGGAGATCATCTACAACCCGCAGATCGCTCCTTTCAGGAGATATCAGGGCGAAGGCGTCGACCTGATAAAGGCTTCGGCCAACCACCTGTATGAAGGCGTGAGCCAGAAAGAGGCCGAGGCTTTCTACAATGCGATGGAAGACCCTAACGACCAGCGCCCCCTCTCATACGGCCTGAACAGCCGTCTCGTGAAACGCCCCGACGGAACTCTCGAAGAGCTGAAATACACCACCGGCGGACTCTACGGCAAGGCCCTGACCAAGATCGTGGAGAACCTTGAGGCAGCAGCCGCCGTTGCGGAGAACGACGTCCAGAAGAAATACATCTCCGAACTGGTGGACTACTACCGCACGGGAGACCTCAAGACCTGGGACGACTACAACATCAGCTGGGTGAAGGACACCCTCTCTGCTGTCGATTTCATAAACGGCTTCATCGAAGTCTACGGAGACCCGCTTGGACTGAAGGGAAACTTCGAGGCAATGGTCAACGTCCGCGACGAGGATGACTCGCAGCGCACGGTCACCATCAGCGAGAGCGCGCAGTGGTTCGAAGACCATTCGCCGGTGGATCCCCGCTTCCGCAAGGCCAAGGTCAAAGGCATTTCCGCCAAGGTGATCAACGCCCTATGCCTTGCCGGCGACACCTATCCGTCGACGGCCATCGGCATCAACCTGCCCAACGCCGACTGGATAAGGAAGGAATACGGCTCGAAATCAGTCACCATAGCCAACATCACCGAAGCCTACGACAAGGCCGCCAACGAGAAGCCCAACAGCGTGCTCAAGGAGTTTGCGTGGGATGAGGCCGAGGTCGAACGTGCAAAGGCCTGGGAGTACATCACGGACAACCTCCACACCGACCTTCACGAATGCCTCGGACACGGTTCCGGCCAGCTTCTGGAAGGCACTTCGCCGAATGCGCTCAAAGAATACAGCTCCACTCTCGAGGAGGCCCGCGCGGACCTGTTCGCCCTCTGGTATCTTGCCGATCCCAAGCTCGTGGAGCTGGGCCTGCTCGACGATCCGGATGCGTACAAGGCTCAATACGACAGCTACATCCGCAACGGCATCTTTACCCAGTTCACAAGGATAGAGCTGGGCAAGCAGAACACCGAGGCCCATATGCAGAACCGCAAGCTCATAGCCGACTGGTGCTTCGAGCAGGGCGCCGCGCAGAATGTCATCGAGAAGCGCAGCCGCGGCGGCAAGACCTATTTCGTGATCAACGACTACCAGGCCCTGAGGGGTCTATTCGGCAGGCTGCTGGCAGAGATCCAGCGCATCAAGAGCGAAGGAGACTACGCTGCGGGCAAAGCCCTCGTCGAGAAATATGCCGTCAACATCGATCCTGACCTGCATCGCGAAGTGCTCGAGAGGTACTCAGCACTGCAGCTTAAGCCCTATCGCGGATTCGTCAATCCCGATATAGTCCCGGTGTTGAAGAATGGCAAGATTGTCGACTATAAGATAGAGTATTGCACGGATTTTGTAGCGCAGCAGCTCGAATATGGCGAAAAGTACTCAACTTTATAGGGTTCCGCTTTGATTTGACCATTATTCTTTTTAAATTCGGGCGATTATTTGACTTTTTTTAATCAACCTTAATATCAAAATACAAATGAAAGATTTTTCAAGACGTCAATTCCTCAAGACTGCAGGCGTAGCTACCGCCGGTGCAGTTCTTACTGGTTCTGCAGCCAGCGCAGCCAGCAAGGCCGGTGCATTCAATCCGGTACAGACCGAGTTGGAAGCCGCCAGGGCTGATGGACAGAAAGTCCGTCTGGCTTGTATCGGTGCTGCCAACCAGGCCGCATCAGACATCGGTCAGTTCGACCGCTCAGGTATCTGCGAGATTACCTGCATCTGCGACGTAGACATCAAGAGCGCAGGATGCCAGCGTACCATCGCCAGCCATCCCAATGCAAAAGTATTCCAGGATTTCAGGGAAATGTTCGACAAGGCTCACAACGACTTCGACGCCGTTCTCGTAGCCATCCCTGACTTCGCTCACTTCCCTGCAGCAATGCTCGCCGTTTCATATGGCAAGCACGTATATGTAGAGAAACCCATGACCCGTACCTTCAACGAGGCCGAGCTTCTGTGCGACATCGCAAACCGTCACCCGGAAGTTGCTACCCAGGTAGGTAACCAGGGCCACTCAGGTGAGAACTACTTCCAGTTCAAGGCGTGGACAGAAGCAGGACTTATCAACGACTGCCGCAAGATCACTGCCCACTTCAACAACTGGCGCCGCTGGTATCCTTACGATCCGGCTATCACCAAATTCCCGGAGGCTGAGCCTATTCCCGACGGAATGGACTGGGACACCTGGCTGACTACTGCCAAGTTCCACGAGTTCAACGGCAAATACCATCCCGGCAACTGGCGTGGCTGGTATGACTTCGGTATGGGTGCCGTCGGTGACTGGGGTGCACACCTCATCGACACTCCTCACCAGTTCCTCCACCTCGGAGTTCCTTACGAGATCGACCCGATCCACGTAGTAAACCACAACGACTTCTTCTTCCCCTTCGAGACCACCGTACGTTACAAATTCGCAGCCCGCGGCAATATGCCTGAGTGCGAAGTTACCTGGTATGACGGTGAGAAGAACCTCCCGCCGCTGCCTGACGGATACTGGGACACTGCTACCAACGCAGACAACGACATCCCTGCAATCACCGTAAACGGTCAGACTGTTGACCCGAGAAGCCTCGGCGGTGCAGCCGGTCAGAGACCTCAGGGCGGCCAGGGTGGCCAGAGACCTCAGGGTGGCCAAGGTGGCCAGAGACCTCAGGGCGGCCAGGGCGGCCAGAGACCTCAGGGTGCCGCTGCTCCCGCAGCTGACGGTCCTCGCGTTCCCCAGCCGGGTACCGAGCTCTACTGCAAGGGTCCTGACGGAAAAGACCTCATCATCAAACGTGGTTCACACGCAGCTGCTTCACAGATCATAGGTGCTGCACGTGCAAAGGAACTCGAGAAATATATGCCTGAAGTTCCCGAATCACCTTCTAACCACTACGAGAACTTCCTTCTCGCAGCTATGGGCAGGGAGAAGACCCGTTCTTCATTCCAGGTATTCACCCCGCTTGCAGAAATGTTCGCTCTCGGAACTATCGCAATGCGTCTCAACAGAAAGATCATCTTCGACAACGTAACCAAGACTTGCGTAGGTGACCGCTTCGCTACCGCATTGCTCTGCGACCAGCCGCCGAGAAAGGGTTGGGAAGAATTCTACAAACTCTAGTCATGAAGAATTCTCTTCTCGTCTTTGCAGTTGTTCTGCTGGCCTTCGCACAGAGTTGCGACAGGCCGGTGGACAACAGCAAATATTTCAATCTCGACCAGGTTGTAACTGAGGACAACGTGCTCACCAAGGCTGAACAAGCCCAGGGCTGGAAGCTGCTTTTCGACGGCAAGTCGTTCGACGGCTGGCACATCGCAGGCACCGACCATCAGCCTGACAGCGTATGGCACGTTGCTGACGGACAGATCGTCCTTGACAAGAGAAAACCCTTCGCTCGCGGAGCCGGTGACATCGTCACTGACGAACTGTTCAAGAATTTCATCGTGAAGATCGACTTCAAGATCACCGAAGGCGCGAACAGCGGCTTCAAGTATTTTGTCGATCCCGCTATGGAAAGCATCCCGGGAGGCGCTTCGATCGGCTGCGAGTTCCAGATGCTTGACGACGACCGTCATCCCGACGCCAAGGCCGGAGTCAAGGGCAACCGCACCCTTTCTTCCCTCTACGACCTGATCCCGGCACAGAAGGAGAACGCTAACTTCAACCTCTACGACTTCAACACAGCTATGGTCTACGTATACGGAAATCACGTAGAGCACTGGCTCAACGGAGTCAAGGTCGTTGAATACGAGCGCAACACCCAGGAGTGGAACGCACTTGTGGCATACAGCAAGTACCGCAACTATCCCAACTTCGGCAATGCCGAGTACGGTCATCTGCTGCTTCAGGACCACTCTGACCATGTTTATTTCAAGAACATCAAGATTAAAGTATTAGACTGATACAATGAAAGATCTGGTCATTTCAGGCAAGAGGGTGAAAACAGAGCTGCTGATAGCTTTGGCTTGTTTCGTATGTGCAGTCCTGATCAACGTCATCTGTATCATCGCCTACCATTCCCAATGGCATGAAATCTTTACTCAGATAGGCTTCACGGTCTTCATAGCCATCGCAATCTATGTGCTGCTGGTTATCCTGAGACTCCTGGTCCTTGCCTGCAGAAAGATTTTCAGTAAGAAATGACATCCTTCAAGTATAGCGACGAAAACATCTCCGCACCGGTAGCCTACTCATCACTGCAAACGATGCACTCCGTTGCGGAGATTGTTTTGCCGTATTACAGCGAGGAAAAATCGCGGACCATCATCGAGGAGATCTGGTCCCGCACAAAGGAAGCGAATGACAAGTTCAACCGCTTCGACAAGGGCAGCCCCCTGGCCCTTGTAAACAGGACGGCCGCCGAGGAAGCTGTCGCCGTCGATGACGAGATGTTCATGGTGCTCGAAATGTGCAGGGTATTCTGCAGCAGCACCGACGGCTATTTCGACATCACTGCGAACCGGGCATCCCGCACGGCCTCGAAGGGGGTGAAGAACTTTGAACTTGACGGAGCCCGCCATACCGTCCGTTTCTCTGACCCCACGGTCAAGCTGGATCTCGGAGGATTCGCCAAGGGATATGCACTTGAAAATGCGTGCAACATTCTGAGAAAGCATGATGTTGCATGCGCCCTGCTGAATTTCGGGAACAGCTCTGTCTGTGCAGTCGGCTCCCATCCTTACGGAGAATACTGGCCGATCTCGGTGGAGCATCCCTACTTCCGGGGCAAGTGTGCGCACACGTTTGAATTGAAAGATTGTGCTCTGTCCATCTCGGGCAAGAACGGACGGGGAGTCGAACATATAATCGACCCTGCGACAGGCGACCACGTGGTAAGGGATGAGATGATAGCCGTCACCGGTCCCTCCCCTATGGCCTGCGAAGTCCTTTCGACTGCGCTATATGTAGCCCCGAGGGAAAAGAGAAGCGATATATTGGCCCGGTTCAAGGGCTATTCGGCAAGCGAGATTTATTGCTTGACCAACGGAACGACGAAGACCGTTAAAGTATATTGATATAAAATGGATAAATTATTGACCCGTAAAGAGTTTCTGTCGAACTTAGGCAGCATGTTCGCAGTGGGATCCGCCATCTCGCTGTTCCCGTGGCTCACTTCCTGCACCGAGAAAGGTCAGAAAGAAATCGAAGGGCAGGCCGCCAAGCTGGGCATCATCGGTACAGGCTCACGCGGACAGTTCCACATAGCCAACCTGCTCGTTGACAAGAGCGCCAGGATCGTGGCCCTGTGCGACGACTATGAGCCGCACCTTCAGGAAGCCGCAGCTATGTGCCCTGACGCAAAGCTCTACAGAGACTATCGCAAACTGCTTGAGGACAAGGATGTGGAAGGTGTCATCATCTGCACACCCCTGAATCTGCACGCGCCTATGACGATCGATTCGTTCAGGGCCGGCAAGCACGTCTTCTGCGAGAAATCAATGGCATATTCTATCGAGGCCTGCAAGGATGTGATAGCAGAATGGCAGCGCAGCGGCAAGGTGTTCGTCGTAGGACAGCAGCGACTCTTCGACCCCAAATATATCAAGGCTATGGAGCTCATCCATTCCGGTGCGATCGGAGAAGTCGTGGGCGTACGCAACTACTGGTACCGCAACAACGACTGGCGCCGCGAAGTTCCTTCTCCCGAACTGGAGAGACGCATCAACTGGAGGCTCTACAACGAGAGTTCTAGAGGTCTGATGACCGAACTGGCCTGCCACCAGCTGCAGAACGGCTCCTGGGCTATGGACCAGTATCCCGAATGCGTGACCGGAATGGGAAGCATCCGCTTCTGGAAGGACGGCCGCGAGGTGTTCGACAACGTCGCCGTGACCTATGAGTATCCGAACGGTGTACATATGACCTTCGAGTCCATCATTTCCAACAAGCACTTCGGAATGGGCGAGTTCATACTCGGCTCCGAAGGAACGATAGACCTGGTGAAGGGTATCATGTTCAGCGAACAGCCGGCATACCGCAGCGGTATCGAGCAGTTCCTGATGCAGATCAAGCAGGGTATCCTCAGCAACAACGCCTTCGCAGGCAGCAGCTGGTCTCAGGAAGACGCTTCTACCGATCCCGGCGTCCGCTTCACTGACAAGATCATCACCACCGACGGCTCAAGCAGCACCGGTGCCACCAACGACGGTTCAGTGGAACTGGCCCACGCTTTCTGCCACGCAGTGATCACCGGCCAGCAGCCCGACAAGATCGTAAAGGAAGCCTACTACGCAACCGCGCTTGCCCTCCTGGGCGACAGGGCTTCTCACGAGAAATCCACACTCTATCTGGAAGAGGCTGACAGGATCCTGTAATCAGTCGGCTTTTCCGGCAGCGCGCTCGGCCCCGTAGGCGAACAGCGCAAAATCTCCCAGGCAAGGATCGCCTGGGAAGATTTTTTTTAGGCCCTCCGTGATCTCGAGGGCAGTGCGCAGATCAGCCTGCCTGCGCTTTGTGAGGCCGGTTTCCAGAGCCACGCGATGCACGTGCACATCCAGGGGAATTATCAGGTCTGCCGGCGAGATATGCTTCCACAGCCCCAGGTCCACCAGGCCGTCGTTGCGCACCATCCAGCGGCGAAGCATATTGATCTTCTTGTTGGCAGCCGAAGGGTCGCTTTTCTGGCCATAGATGCGGGTCCGCATCTCGTCCTGGGACAGCATCTCGAGAGAATCGTACTGAGCGTAGAAAGCCTTCAGATTGCCGCATATACGCGCGAATTCGCTCCACTTGACTGTGCGGTGCAGGCTGACGTCATCGTGCCGGTAGTTTCCCTCCATCACATAGTCGAAGGGCTTCCAGCGCATCTCGTCGAAGGCCCTGCCGCAGTCTCTCACTATCATATCCCTGCGGCCCCACGCAAGATGGGCGGCGACAACGGCCGCTATCTCCACATCCTGCAGACAGGCCTCCCCTTTCCCAAGCAGTTCGGCGAAGTGTCTGGGGAAGATTATCGGGTCTGTTTTGAAATATTCAGGAGAGTTGTACTTCCTGGCGTATGATTCCAACTCGTGCATATGGCCAATTTACTACTTTTATCTGTATCTTTATGTACCTAAACACTGATAATGATTATGGACGAATTCAATTTTGATGAGATAATCGACCGAAGAAACACATATTCGGTCAAATACGCAGCATTGAAGACCCTTTTCGGGCGGGAGGACATCACCCCTCTCTGGGTCGCGGACATGGAGTTCCGTTCCCCCAAATGCGTCCGCGACATTCTCGAGAAGTACGTGCAGTCAGGCATATACGGATATGACACCGAACCCCCTCAGATGAAGCCCGTGATTGCGCAGTGGGAACTGCAGGAACACGGCTGGAAGGTCGACTGCGACTGGATCAGCTTCATTCCGGGCATAGTGAGAGGCATAGGGCTCGCCGTCAACTTCTTCACGGAACCGGGCGACAAGGTGGTGGTGCAGTCCCCTGTCTACCATCCGTTCACCAACGTTCCGCTGGGCAACGGCCGCAAGGTGCTGAGGAATCCCGTGAAGGACGGCAGGATGGACCTGGACCATCTGGAGAGCCTGCTGAAGGCTGAAGGGCCGGTCAAGATGCTGATACTGTGCAACCCTCACAATCCGGGCGGATATATCTGGAGCCGCGGGGAGCTCGAGTCGCTCGCCGAAATATGCCGCCGTCACGGCGTGCTGGTAATCTCCGACGAAATCCACGCCGACCTCAGCCTCTGGGGGAACAGGAATATCTGCTTCGCTTCTGTCAGTGAGGCGGCCGCAGAAAACAGCATCACCTTCGGCGCCCCGTCCAAGACCTTCAACATTCCGGGGTTTGCATCTTCATTCTCGATCATTCCGAATCCCGAGCTTGCACAGCCCTTCTACAAATGGCTGTCGGCCAATGAGTTCAACTGCCCCTCAATTTTCGCCTCTCTGGGTATGATCGCAGCTTTCACCGAAGCCAAACCCTGGCGCGATGCCGCAGTCAAGTATATCGAGGGAAACATCCTGCACCTTGAGGAGAAGTTTTCCGCCTTCCGTGCAGGCGGTGAGCAGCTGATCGAGCCTGTCAGGCCGCAGAGTTCATACCTGGTATGGCTCGACTGCCGCAACCTGCTCCGCCGTCTGGCCGGCCGGGACGGGCTTAAACCCGAGGACCAGACCCTGCTCGAAGATTATTTCGTGAACAAGGTGAAGGTAGGTATGAACACAGGCGTGATGTTCGGCCCCGAAGGACTGGGCCATATGCGCCTCAACGCAGCCTGTCCACGCAGCCTTCTGGATTTCGAACTGCCTGAAGTCTAGATCAGTACGAAAGCGTCTGGGGGTCGGTGTTGGGACCGAAGACCTTCAGATGCCCGTCCTTGATTTCCATCTCGTCGATGAAGACGACGCGCTCGTCACCGGTCGCCGCCGTACGGCCGTGATACACGCAGTAGAGATGCTTGCCATCGTGCGAGCGGGTAATGCTGTTGTGTCCCACGCCGGTCACGATGCCACCGTCCTGGGTGTTCTTCTGAAGCACAGGGTTGTCGGCCGATTTCTCGAACGGTCCAAGGGGACTGGTCGAAGTGGCGTAACCCACAGCGTAGTTCTCACCGGCATAGAAGTTCGAAGAGTACATAATGTAGTACACTCCGTCACGCTTGATGATGAACGATCCTTCGGTCCAGCGGCGGTTGACCTCGCCCGATGTCACAGAGCGGCTCTCCCACTCCGCCTGCGCGTCATCCATAGTCTTGGGAGGGCAGAGCAGCAGCACAGGCTCCCCTATCACTCCGCTGAAATCGGGTTTCAGCTCGACTCCGTACACCCAGCTCTCCTCTATCTCTTCGAACAGGCCCTGGTTCCTCGCCCAGTCGGCCACTTCGCTCTCCACGGGATGCTTGTAGCAGCAGCGTGAGAAATAGAGGTAGCATTTGCCGCTGTCGTCGAACAGCACGTTGGCGTCGATGGCAGGATAGCCGGGCTGGAACAGCGGACCGTTGCCCATTTCCTTGAAAGGACCGGTCGGAGAATCCGAGACTGCAACTCCTATGCTGAAGCGCTCCTCGTCACCGTAAGGATCGGCCTTGGTATTGGCGCTGAAGAACATATAGAACTTTCCGTCACGCTCATAGACCTCCGGAGCCCAGAAGCAGTCCAATGCCCAGGAATCAGGAGTGTTGCCGTGGTAGATGGCGCCCTGGTACTCCCAATGCACCAGGTCTTCGGACTTGTAGCATCCGAAGCCGTCACTGACGCCTCCGGTCCCGTACATATAGTAGTTGCCATCTGACGCCAGCAGCACATAGGGATCGCCGAACTTGACGTCCATAGGGTTTGAATATTCGACCTGCTTCTCTGACTTGCAGGAGCATAGCAGCAACGCCGCCATCAACGACAGGAACAGAATCCTTTTCATATCTTTTCTACTTTATTGTTTTTCACATACCAGAGGTATCCCTTCACGCCGGGATATCCCATCTGCCTGAGCAGTTTCATATACCTGCGGACCTGCCAGCAATAGTAACCGCGCTCTTCTCCGAACTTGTAGTCCACCACGATGGTCTCGCCGTCCTTGACTACGACCCTGTCCGGGCGCTCCACATTGCCGTCCGTATTGATTATGGAGAGTTCATTGAAGACAGTGTTGCCGATGTCGAACCAATGATAGTCCGAAACCGAATCCATCGCCTGACGGAGCATATCCTCCACGCTGTCTGCTTCCGCAGCCGGCAGGAGGCCTTCGGAGACAGCGTTCGCAACGGCCTGCGGAAGGTCGGCCGCGACAGTGACCGAAGCCAGGATGTCGTGAAGCACGATGCCTTTCTGCCTTGCCCCGGGCTCTTCGAAGAAGTCGGCACCGGAGTATGCCATCTCTATCCTCGGCCTTGCGGGGGCATCTTCTCCAGCTTCTTCCTTCACCAGATACGGTATGGATACGAATTGTTCGACAGGTTCCTGTATCCTGGCATCCCTGTCGTCCGACTGGTCCACATAGCTCTGCGGTGTTCCGAATTCATAGACATTCCGGCCGTCTGCTTCAGATTCATCTTCCAGTTCCTGAAGGCAGCACTTCTCCAGCATCCGGGCCATGCTCTCCGAAACGGCATCAATCCCGTTTTTCGACCTGACGGCGTGGATATACATTGCCTGCTTTGCCCTGGTCGTTGCCACATAGGCTGCATTCATCGCATCCACAGCTCTCATAAAGCGCTCCCGGTCATAGTCTTCCTGGAAGAGAGTATCTTTCAGATTCGTCTGGGTACATTTGACCGGGAACAAACCGATTTTGCAGACCTCAGGATCTGGAGTCGTCCATATATAATTGCCTTTGCTGTGTGAAAACTCTTCATTGAAGAACGGCAGAATCACTGCATCGAGGCTGAGACCCTTGGACTTGTGATAGGTCATCACCCTGACTGCATCCTGACCTTCCGGCACTGATATGTATCTTCCGTCCGAAGCGGTCTCTTCCCACCACCGGACAAAGGCCGATATGTCAGAACCGTATGCTGTAGTGTATTCCGAAACTATATCGAGGAAGGCATTGATATACGGAATGTCTCCTTTCTCCACAACCGGAATCCATATTCTGATTATATTTTCGCAAAGGTCATACAAGGATCCTTCTGACGATACCTCGAAGTTGATGTCGACACCCAGCTGACTCAACTGCTCGTTGCATATGTCGTCCGTGCCTGAACTGAGATATTTCAGCACAGCCACAACCTTCTGCACCTGAGGACTGCCTGAAACGAGCAGCGACTCGTCGGTAATGACGGCATATCCTTCGGCTATGAGTTTCTTGGCGACCGAGGACACGTCCTTGTTGTATCTGGTCAGGACCGTTATGCTTCCAGCCGGGAATCCCCTGTCCTGCAGATCCTTGATGGCAGAAACCATCCACTCCAAGCCTCTGCTCACGAATTCAGCACTCTTGACATATTCTTCCAGCTGTATCTTTACGTATCCCTCCTGCTCTTTCCATTCTTCCTGGACAGCATCCTGGTAGATTTCAGCTATCCTGTCGGAGAACTCTTCCGGCAGCCATTCCTTTATGCTGCCGTAGAGCTTATTGTTGAAGCGTATGATGTTGCGGAAGCTGCGCCGGTTGACCTGGAGGGTCTCGAAATTGGTTTCGCTCCTGTCGAAATCCCGTGATACACCAGAATTCAGGGTCTCCCAGTCGGAGCCCCTGAAGCGGTAGATGCTCTGCTTGATGTCGCCTACAATCATACAGTCCTTGCCCTTAGCAAGGCTTTCGCGGTACAGCGGCAGGAAATTCTGCCACTCTATGCGGGAGGTGTCCTGGAACTCGTCGAGCATCAGATGGTCATAGCGGTTGCCGACCTTCTCATAGATGAACGGAGCATCGGAGTCATCGATAAGCTTGCGTATGGTTTCCTTCGACTCGGACAGCATCACCAGGTTCTTCTCCCTGAGAAAATCCGTCATACGGGCATAAATATCACTGGAGATGCCCATAATCCCGATCGAACGGAGTATGACCTCATCAGTCTTGTTGCGCTTTTTGGCATACTTGTCGACATTCTTGCCTTGGGATTCAAAATCTGCAATCTTTTGGGATGTCTCCTGCCGTACACGTTCGATGAAATCCCTGTCCTGCACGAAGGATACTCCAGGCTGTCCTTTCTTTATCCTGAATTCTTCCTGAAGGAACAGTTTGCCCAAATCCTTAAGGCTGGCGGCGATGTCATACGAGCCACCTTTCTCCACCGATTCAAGTGCATATGCCACCATCCATTCCAGCAAAGCTTTATTGCCCTCTTCATCCAGAGAATCGAGCATAGAGTCGACTGCGGAGCTGATTACCGAAGCTTCGTCAAGTTCTACGCGGTATGATCCGTTCTGCCCGATTTCCCTGGCAAAGGCCCGGATGATCTGGAGGAAGAACTTGTCAATGGTGGTTATAGAGAAGTTGGAGTAATCGTGCAGTATGCTTATCAGCACCTTGCGGGCCTTACGACCTTCCTCGCTGTCATTGCGGGCTTCCCTCGACAGAGTCTCCAGCACACGCTGCTTCATCTCGTCGGTAGCCTTGTTTGTGAAGGTCACGGCAAGGATATGCCTGTAGGCATCCGGATCGCCGGACTGCAGCAGGTACCGCAGATACTGCTGGGTGAGGGTATGCGTCTTACCGCTGCCCGCCGATGCCTTGTATATGTCTATCTTCGCCATACCTAGAAACTGCACAGGACCCTTACGGGGCAATAGTCACAAGTTTTTTCCGACGGACGGGCCACGAATTCTCCTTCGGACATTATCTCCCGGATCAAGGCCTTGAGCCTGTCCTCAAAATCTCTCAGCATAGCGTCGTTGCTGCCAAATGTCCAGAGACTGGGCTTGAATATCTCTTTCATCTGGTAGACACAGATATCCATATCTTCTACAGGGTCCGACCCCAGTCCCCCTCCATTCAGTGTCCCGGACTTGAATCTAGCCATCAGGTAGGCGTACAGATACATCTGGAAAGCAGAATATGGACGGTTGTTGCCCATACCTGTATCGAATATCTTTTCGACAGTGACTTTGTCTTTGTCACTTTTGTTCTGCAGCTTGACGCTGCCGGTCTTGTAGTCGACTATCCTCACGGTGCCTTCCTTGCTGTCAAGGCGGTCTATTATACCCATAAGGTTCACCTTCACGCCGTCCACGTCAAGATCAGCGTAGATCTTGCGCTCTCCGTCAAGATATATGAAGGGTGCGTAGTTCCTGTCATATTCCAGAGTCGCGAGCACTATCTTTCTGAGCATCTCGAAGGTGACAAGCCTCTTTCCGCTGATGGGAAGGCCGTTGTACCTGAAGGCCTCATCCAGCTGAGAGCGTATCAGTGCGTCGAGCTTTTCTTTCTCGCCCAGCAGCCTGCCGATGATGTCGGGACTTATTATTTCATTGCGGTACGGATCGTACAACTTCTCCATAACGCCGTGGAAAGCGGTTCCGAAAGGTCCCGACTCGAAGCCTTCATCCACTTTGTCGCTTTCCTTGATGCCCTTGACCTTGGTGTAGTAGAACTTGAGCGGGCAGCCCATATAGTCGTTGAGGCTGGAAGCCGAGAAACTGTGCCCTTCGTCGACATAGACCTCCTTCAGCTGCTTCATCACTTCTTCATCCTTGACCACGGAGGCCGTTCCCCTCTCTGCTGGGCTGATGGTGTAGGTGCAGACTTTCTCCACGAGCGGAACCTGGGTGTAGTGGTGCTTGAGCTGCATTATGAAGCGGCTCGGCTCTCCGCTGTGCACTCCGAAAGTTCGGCTGTCGTACATCAGGACAACCTTGCGTGCTCGGTAGATGCTGCGGTAGAAATGATATGCGGAGATGCTGTCGAAGAGTTCGGGGGTAGGCAGGCCGAAGCCCCTGCGCAGCGAATACGGGATATATGAGTCGATCTGGTTCTTTGCAGGGAATGTCCCTTCGTTGACAGACAGGATTATGACGTTCTCGAAATCAAGCGCCCTGGTCTCAAGAGGCCCCATAACCTGAAGGCCGTGGAGCGGTTCGCCCCTGAACGGTACATTCAGCCTGGCTGTAATCTGGCGGAGGAAGTGGAAATAGGTCTCAAGCTTGTCGAGATATGGTATCTGCAGGTCGCGGATGTGGCTTATCGCCTTGTAGTAGCCATAGGCGAACTCCTTTTCCAGGTCGGAGATGCGCCCGGCCAGCAGCTCGATGACGTGCAGCTGCCAAGCATAAGCCTCGTCGACACTGTCCACCGGCCGGAAAATGGCGGCAAGCAGCTCGGGCTGGCCTTCGCAGAGCAGGCTGGCGGGCACCTGGACGAGGTTGTTCAGGTTTATCCTGGTCTGCAGGGCCTTGGACTCGTCGCTGCAGGCATTCAGCACGAAAGGATGCGACAGGACCGCCGTGACATCCTTATGGTAGAATGTGGTCTCTCCGCCCTTTGTCCTTCTGTTGAGCTGGAGCGGCCCGAGCGACGACATCAGCGCGGCCAGTGCGCTGTTCGAAAGGCCATAGCCCATCGTCACGTTGATCTTGGTTATTTCCTCGGGCACGGAATTCAGCAGCGGCATCAGCAGGGATTCGTCAGGAAGCACGATGGCCGTGGAGTCCGGGTTCAGGCCGTGCAGGCATTCCGCGACTTTCTTGGCCTGGCCCGTAGCAGACGGCACGCTGATCACCTCAACCTCCGGATAACCTTCCGCCTTGTCTTCTAGTGCATATCTCGAGGGATAGTCAGATATGTAGCCCGAGATAAACTGCGAAGCCTTGTTGTTGCTGTCCCTCAGCAGTTCTCCGTTGAAGTCCCAGTAGAAGTCGCCCTTGCCGGAGTTGCGGACATAGTCGAAGAGTTTCCTTTCGCACACGCTGAGGGCGTTATGGCCCACGAACACGATGCGGTCATATTTCGAGAGGACCTCATCCAGGCGGGCGTCGTGGCTGTCCGCCATCCTCGCCACCTCGCGGGTCATCATACCGTCATAGGCGATGCCGCGTGATGCCAGGTCCCCGGTGAAAGCATCATACAGAGGGCCCAGGATGTTCCATACCTGAAGGAACCTCATTTTGCCGGGACGCTGGGACGAGTTGTCAAGCGTGATCTTCCAGAAATTCCGGATGGCTTCCCGCTGGCCTTCGCTGAGATAATCGTAGTCTGTCGATATGCTCTCCAGGTCGCGTACGTTGGTGAACAGGCTTGCGGCGTCCACATCATACTGGTCGACGTCGTTGAAATCGGACAGGAGCGTGTCGGCCTTGTAGACGAACTCGTCAAAGCTGTCGCACATCAGTCCGGCAGCCGCACCAAGCTCCACATAATGCTTGTAGAGGATGGAAACGAGCTCGATCCTGTCGGCCCGGGCATACGGGGACAGCCTGTCGAAAAGGTCGCTGACGGTCAGCAGTTCCGGCGAGAACAAAGGTCCGGAGCTGCAGAGTCCCAGGTATTTGCGGAAAAACAGACTTGAACGGCGACTTGGAAAGACGAAGCACACGTCCTTCAAGTCACCGTCATATTCGCTCACATAATGCTTCGCGATCTGGTATAGGAATGCATTATCCAAGAAAGGGAGCGGAAATTATAGTCTCTTGGCAAGTTCTTTGGCAAGTTCGTCGTAGCCGGGCTTGCCGAGCAGCGCGAACATATTCTTCTTGTAAGCCTCTACACCGGGCTGGTTGAACGGGTTGATGCCGAGCACGTAGCCGCTTATTCCGCAGGCCTTCTCGAAGAAGTAGAACAGTCCTCCGAGATTGTAGGCGTCGAGGGTGTCGGTCTCCACGAGGATCTGGGGAACGCCGCCGTCGATATGGGCCAGGCGCGTGCCGAGCATTGCCTTTTCATTGCAGTATTCGATCCTCTTTCCGGCAAGGTAGTTCAGGCCGTCGAGGTTCTCAACGTCAGAAGGGATCTCCACCTTGCGGGCAGGGTTCTTCACGCTCACCACGGTCTCGAACATAACCCTCTCGCCTTCCTGTACATACTGTCCCATAGAGTGGAGGTCGGTGGTATAGCTGACAGATGCGGGGAACAGTCCCTTGCCTTCCTTGCCTTCGCTCTCGCCGAAAAGCTGCTTCCACCACTCGCTGAAATATACGAGCTTGGGATTGTAGTTCACGAGGAGCTCCACCTTCTTGCCTTCGTCGTAAAGGTAATTGCGTGCGGCTGCATACTCGATTGCGGGATTGTCCTTAGCCTTGCGGCTGCACAGGGCCTCCATATCGCGGGCACCTGCGAGAAGGGCGTCGATGTCGAAGCCGGCGGCAGCGATGGGAATGAGTCCCACCGGGGTAAGCACTGAATAGCGGCCTCCGATATTGTCTTCGATGACGAATGACCTGTAGCCTTCGCTGGTCGCCAGAGTCTTGAGGGCGCCACGGGCCTTGTCAGTAACTGCCACTATCCTCTCGGCGGCCTCTTTCTTGCCGTACTTCTCCTCGATATATGCTTTGATGATCCTGAAGGCGACGGCAGGCTCGGTGGTGGTTCCCGATTTGGAGATCACTACCGCAGCCACGTTGCGGACCTTCATCAGATCCATCAGGTCGGCCATATAGTCTTCGCTGAGGGTATTGCCTGCGAAAACCACCTGGACGGGTTCCCTGTCGAGGTTGACTGAGAAATTGTGCGAAAGGGCCGAGATGGCGGCTTTGGCTCCGAGGTATGAACCGCCGATACCGATGGCGACCACCAGATCGACTTTCTTGTCGAGCCAGCTCTTGGCCACCGCCTTGCAGTCGTCAAGAAGTTGCTGGGGCATCTGTGAAGGAAGGTGGTTCCAGCCGAGGAAATCGTTGCCTGCGCCTTCGGCGCTTTCCAATACGTCATAGGCCGCCAGGGCCTTCTCCAAATACTGCTCTCTTTTCGCTTCGAAAGACTTGCAGCCGGTTAAATCTATCTTGATCATTATAGTCTGTTTATTATTCTACAAATTTATCAATTATCCTGCTCTTTCAAAAATCGATATCGAGGGAAACCGGGCAGTGGTCGGAACCTTCGAACTCGCTGTGGATGGCGGCATCCTTCATATTGCCGGCTATGTTCTCAGACACTATGAAATAGTCGATCCTCCACCCTACGTTCCTTTCGCGTGCGCGCATACGGTAGCTCCACCACGAATAGGCATCCGTCCTGTCGGGATAGAAGTGGCGGAACGAGTCCACGAAGCCCGCCGAGAGCAGCTCGGTCATCTTCTGCCTCTCCTGGTCGGTGAAACCGGCATTCTCGTGGTTGGTCGCCGGATTCTTGAGGTCGATCTCCTCGTGGGCCACATTGAGGTCGCCGCAGAGCATCACGCCCTTGACGGCCGCCAGCCGGCTGAGATATGCCCTCATTGCATCTTCCCATTCCATACGGTAATCCAGCCTGCGCAGCCCGTCCTGTGAATTCGGAGTATAGCAGCACACCAGATAGAATTCGGGCATTTCGAGGGTAATCACCCTGCCTTCGTTGTCGTGCTCCGGCATTCCCAGGCCGTATGTCACAGACAAGGGAGTGTGGCGGGTATAGATCGCCGTTCCGCTGTAGCCTTTCTTCTCGGCATAGTTCCAGTAGCTCTGGTAGCCCAGGTACTGCAGGTCCAGCTGGCCTGCCTGCAGTTTGGTCTCCTGCAGACAGAAGAAATCCGCGTTCAGGGCCTCGAAGGCTTTGTCGAAAGCCCCTTTGGAGTAACAGGCTCTCAAGCCATTGACATTCCAAGATACTAACCTCATGATATATTCGAATAATCTTTGATTTCTGTCTTGAGTTTCGCCAGGTTGTCGACGAGTATGCGGTTGGCGGGAGCGCTGAGCAGCGGGTCGTTCTCAAGCACGCGCGACGCTGTCTCCCTTGCATCCGTCAGCAAGGGATTGTCCTTCGCAAGGTCTGCGATGTGCAGGTCGATGGCAAGGCCGCTCTGCCTCGTGCCTTCGAAATCCCCGGGCCCGCGCATCCTCAGGTCAGCCTCGGCAAGTTCGAAACCGTCGGTGGTGCGGCACATTATCTCTATGCGCTGGCGGGATTCCTTGCTAAGCTTGTAACCGGTCATCAGGATGCAGTAAGATTCGGCGGAGCCGCGTCCCACCCTGCCTCGCAGCTGGTGGAGCTGACTCAGGCCGAAACGCTCGGCGCTCTCGATCACCATCACGGAGGCATTGGGGATGTCCACGCCCACCTCTATCACGGAAGTGGCAACGAGTATCTGGGCCTTCCCTTCCACGAAGAGAGCCATATCGTGAGCCTTGTTCTCGGTGGTCTGCTGGCCGTGGACCACGGCGGTCACATATTTCGGGGGCTTGAATTCTTCGGTGATGGCGAGATAGCCCGACTCGAGGTTCTCGTAGTCCATCTTCTCCGACTCCTTGATGAGCGGATAGACCACGAACACCTGCCGTCCGGCATCGATCTGCCTGCGCATAAAGTCGTAGACCTTCTGCCGGTGGTTCTCGCCCACGTGCTTGGTAACCACGGGCTTGCGGCCGGGAGGCAACTCATCGATGACGGATATGTCGAGGTCGCCGAACAGAGTCATCGCCAGCGTCCTCGGTATCGGCGTCGCAGTCATCACGAGGATGTGCGGCACGGTCTGAGACTTGGACCAGAGCCTCGAACGCTGCTCCACTCCGAAGCGGTGCTGCTCGTCGATCACGGCGAGGCCGAGCGAGGCGAACTTCACCTTGTCCTCAATCAGGGCGTGGGTTCCGAACACCAGGTCGATGCTGCCGTCTTCAAGGCCGGCATATATCTCGCGGCGCTCCTTGGTCTTCGTGCTGCCGGTCAGCAGGGCGCAGCGCACCTTGTCGGTATTGACGAACTTGCCCACACCGCGGTAGTGCTGCTCCGCCAGGACTTCCGTCGGAGCCATTATGCACGCCTGGTAACCGTTGTCGATGGCCTGCAATGCGGAGAGGATGGCGACAAGGGTCTTGCCGCTGCCCACGTCGCCTTCCAGAAGGCGGTTCATCTGACGGCCGCTCGTCACGTCGGCACGGATTTCCTTGAGCACACGCTTCTGGGCGCCCGTCAGCGGGAATTTCAGATTGTTGTAGGTTTCATTGAAAGCATCGCCCAGTCTTTTGAAGACCAAGCCGTTGGAAGCGCGCATACGCACATTCTTCTGCTTGAGCAACGACAGCTGCAGATAGAAGAGCTCCTCGAACTTCAGTCTCTGCTGCGCCTTGGACAGCGACTGCACGTCCTTGGGAAAATGGATGTTGTGCAGCGCTTCCTTCAGGGAGCACAGCCCCTTCTCCTCTATCAGCCAGGCAGGCATAGTCTCCCTTATGCTGCCGGAGCACTTCTCCCACACCGCAGCCTGAAGCTTGCCGATCACCTTGTTGGTGACCATACTGTTCTTCAGGTGTTCGGTGCTGGGGTAGACTCCCGTCATCGCTCCCGTTCCGGGCCTGGCCGACGACACTTCGTCAATCTC
>JAGCFF010000205.1 GCA_017650285.1 Bacteroidales bacterium | reverse complement strand
TTCGATGCGCAGCCTTCCCGGATGCATCTCCTGCCTGCCCTTGAACGCCACGAAAATGTCCAGCCCCGAGAAGTCCTCCCCGTTGAAAGTGTAGCCGAAGCGCTCCAGGATGTTCATAGTCATCCTGATGTAGGGCACACCCACGGCCTTGCGGATCACTATCTTAGAGCCCTTCTCCAGCATCGGCAGCACGAAGAGCAGCCCGGTGACCGCCCCCGAGCGTCGGGTTCCGTCGATGATATAGGTTCCGGGAGTCGGACGGCCGCTCACCGTCACGGGCAGACGGCCCTGGGTGAAGCTCATCTGCACGCCGTGCCTGAGCAGCGGAGTGCAGGTGCCTGCGAAACGTTTCTTGAGCAGCGACTTGCCGCCCGTCACCGTCACCGGCTCCCGGCTCAGAGTGGCCAGGGCTATGCATATCTCCGCCACGAGGGTGCTGTCCCCGGCGTTGAGAGAGTTGTCAGCCACCTTCAGGCCCTCGGCGGCGATGTCCTGCTGCACGCCCTTCACCGTGATGATGCGGGTCTTCTTGTTGTAGTGGGCCTGGGCCCCGAGCTGCCTTGCCACATTCATCGCAGCCGTCACGTCCAGCGACAGGTTCACCTGGCGGATGCGGCTCTCGCCCTTGCACAGGGCGGCGGCAATAATGGCCCTCACCGCATAGCTGGCCGAGCAGGGCGCCTTCACGTCCCCCACCAGCTTCTTGTAGTCCTTGTCGAGGATGTCGAACACCGTGGGCTGGCCGTCCGACACAAGACGGCTCTGGCGCGGCGACACATAGTAGAGCGGGCAGCCCCTGTCCAGCGCCCTCACCCTCGAAAGCCTGCCGTAGGTGCCCATAGCGAAAGCCACCAGGCTGTCTGCCGGGAACCAGTCATAGAGCGCCAGCACCGATTCGGCCTCGTCGGGATGGCGGGCCGTCGTCGCAATCTTTACTATGTCAGCGCCCAGCGCGAAGCAGCGCGACGCGATGGCCTTCAGCTCCGAAGCCGGCTGCACGCCGTAGTAGTTGTGGTAGGACACGATGATTCCGCAGTGGTAGTTCAGCGCGAGGGTTATCAGCCAGTCGCGCTCGTTCTCCGGAAAATCCAGGTCGATGTCGATGTAGGCCGCACCAGCCATCACAGCAGCAGACAGCAGCCTCACCGCCTTGTCCTTTTCCTCCTCCATCAGCTCCTCGTCGGCATCATCGATGAGGCGGTAGGTCGCCACCGAAGGCAGCCCCGCCGTCTGCTTGAAGAACTCCTTCACCTGGTCGGTGTCGAACTCCAGCAGGTCGAGGCGCAGCTCCACGAGTGCCTTCTTCTGCAGGAATTTCCTGTAGGAGACACAATACGCGAAGTCTACGTCCGAAAGACTGTGACAATAGAAGAACATTTCTGCAGAGGGGTTACGGTTCTCAGATGGAGAATGCCAGCTTGCGGAGATTGTCGATGTCGATGCGCTGGATCACCACCGAACCGACCTTCACCGGAATTGCAAAATCGACGGTGCCGTCGGCGTGGCGCTGGTCCTTGCTGATAGCCTCCATCAGTGTGCGGATGTCTATGGTAGTTGATGTGGGGAGACCTATCGCAGTGAAGTCGGCCTCCAGGGCCTCGGTCACCTTGGCAGATGTCTTGCCCATCTTCTCCCCGATGCGGGCAGCCATAATGATACCGATGCTCACGGCGTTACCGTGCGATACCGGCACCGGAGAGCATTTCTCGATGGCGTGGGCGAAGGTATGTCCCAGGTTCAGCACCTTGCGCGGACCGTGCTCGTGGAAGTCCTTCTCCACCAGTTTGCATTTGTACTTCGCAGCACGCAGGATCAGCGACTCGAGGTCCTCCTTGGTGTCGTAGTCCATCAGGTGGTTCTCCTTGAAGTAGGCCACGGCCTTCTTGTAGAGGGTGCTGTCGCCGATGATGCCGATCTTCAGCATCTCCGCCGCACCGCTGAGCATATTCTTCTCGTCGAGAGTGCGCAGGAAGTGCGAGCAGACATACACGAACTCCGGCTTGTTGAACAGGCCGACGATGTTCTTGTAGCCCGCATTGTTGATGCCGGTCTTGCCGCCGATGGCCGCATCCACCTGAGCCAGCAGGGTGGTCGGGATCAGGGCGTATTTCACGCCGCGGCGGTAGATCGAGGCCACGAAGCAGGTCAGGTCGGTGACGATGCCGCCGCCTATTCCCAGCAGGAAGCAGTCACGGTCCGCCCCCATCTTCATCAGCTGGTCGATCACCGACTGCACCGTAGCGAGGTTCTTGGTCTCCTCGCTGGCGTCGATGAACACCTTCTGGTAAGGGAACAGAGTGCCGTAGAGCTTCTCCACCTTCTTGTCGATGATGATGAACACCTTCTTGTCCTGGAGGATGGAGCGCAGCTCTTCGGTGCTGCTGCGGAAATATATCTTGTCGATTACGGACATCAGTCTGCGCAGTACGGGTTATTTCAAAGATAAGCAATTATTTCCAATTGTCGAGGCATTCCGACATCTGTTTGTCGTACTTCAGGCTGACTGCCGGACCGGCCGGATAGAAGTAGTAGCGCACTGCCACTTCGTTCTCCAGCAGGGGCAGGATTTCGTCCTTCTTGCTGCGGATCACATCGGCCTTGTCCATCTGCATCTTCGCCTGCAGGGCTTCGATTTCATCCTTGATGGTGTCGTACATACCGTCCTGCTCGGCCACCCTGCGGAGCTGCTCGATCTGGGTCTGCATGCCGCTGCGGTAGTCGAACTCCTGGTCGCAGGCATACTTGATGAAATCCTCGAACTCGGCATTGGTCAGGCGGAAGCTCTCCACCGGAGCGATGGTCGGATGCTCGGTGCGGTATTTCACCGCATAGTCGTCAAGGATGCCGTTGAGCACCATAGAGACGGTCGGGCGGCTGTATGAGTGGCTCTCCACGCTGATGTCGGGAGTGATTCCGCCGCCGTCCTTCACGATGCGTCCGTTCTTGGTGCGGAACTCGCTGGTCAGCGAATCGGGAATCGCGCCCACGCTGCCGTCGGCATTGCGGTGGCTGTAGTCGATGGCCTGCACGCAGCGGCCGCTGGGGGTATAGTATTTTCCGGTGGTGATCTTCACCGTGCCGTTGTATGCTGTGGGAAGGATGGTCTGGATGAGGCCCTTGCCATAGGTCTTGGCGCCTGCTATCACGCCGCGGTCAAGGTCCTGGATGGCACCGGCCACGATCTCCGATGCAGAAGCCGAGCCGCTGTCCACCAGTATCATCAGGGGGATGAGGGTGTCCACCGGAGCTTCCTTGGTGTAGTATTCCTGGTTCTGGTTAGGCATACGGCCCTTCGAAGACACTACCATAGTGCCCTGGGGCAGGAAGATGGACAGGATCTCGATGGCCTCCTCCATCAGTCCGCCGCCGTTGCCGCGAAGGTCGAACACCAGCCTCTTGGCTCCCTGCGCCTTGAGGTCAGTCACAATCTGGCGGATCTCGTCGCTGACGCCCTGGGTGAAGCCGGTGGTGAGGATATATCCTATCGAATCCCTGACTATGCCGCTGTACTCCACGTCGCTGCGGTGGATGGTCTCGCGGGTCACGACCACGTCCACGGTGTCGCGGCTGCCGCCCTTGACCACCTTGAAGAGCACGTCGGTGTTGGGCTGGCCCTTCATCCTGCCGGAAGCCTGCTCCGAAGTCTCGTCGAAGACAGGGATGCCGTCGATGGCGATGATGGTGTCGCCCGGCACGAGGCCGGCCTTGGCTATGGGCGAACCGGGATAGGGCTCATTGATCACGACTCCGCCTCCCACGCGCTTGCGGATGACAGCACCCACGCCGCCGTACATTCCGGTGGTCATCATCTGCACGCTCTCATCCTGCTCCTCCGGGAAGTACATAGTGTAGGGGTCGATGTAGCTGAGCATCGCGTCGATGCCTACCTTCATTATCTTGTCGTACTCCAGGGAGTCCACATAGGTGCGAGTGAGGTTGCGCAATATCGAATTCTGTATCTCGAGGCTCTGTCCGAGCGTGAAGTTCTGCGACTGGGCAAGCGCTGCCACCGAGATGGTCAGCATAGTGAAAAACGCAGTGATTCTTTTCATTCTTTTCTAACGTCTATTTGTTCTACAAAAGTACTCTTTTTTTCGTTGTTGCCGCCACCTGTCCCGACAATCAGGGCTTTTTCGGGACAAGTGCCCAAAAAGCAGTGACCTGTCCCGAAAATCCCGGCTTTTGCGGGACACTCAGCCCGGGAATCTCCTCCAGGCCCAAAGGCCCCGGCCATCTCGGGACCCTCCACCCAAAAACCATGCCCCAGCACCACTTCTGCGCCAGCCAGATGACATCCGCCTTCGGGCGCCAGCCTCCCTTGCACAGACTTGTTTTGCGGCGACCTCCGTTCGCTGACGCTCACTCCGACCCCCCCAATTGCCTGCTTCGTCCTGCTGCGCAGAACTCGCATTCAATCGGTGCCCCCCTCTTTACTTCCGAGGGCGGTAGTGTCGCCGTCAAAACAGTCTGTTGCGGGAGGCACCGCGCCAGCATCAGCGCCTCCCACCTGCCGAACAATCACAGCGCAAAAGCACCTCTTCCACAAAAGCCGCTAGCGCTCCTTGCCGTGCGCTGCGACACCAAATCTCCTCACACCGCATCCCAATGTGCCCCACGATGCCCACAGCGCCGCCCCGCCAGGACTGCGAATTTCGGGTTTGCGAAGTTATTCTCGGCGAAGCGAGGAGGGCCTTCCGCCGAGCCCACCGCAGCGCCGCCGGGAGATAACTTCTTCCGCACCAAGCTCCGCAATAACGCCCAAACCAACCACCGGCAAAACGCGCACGCCGTGCTCAATATTTCAAAACAGATGGCTATCTTTGGGCTTTATAAAATCCGATAATCCTGATGACCGACAATAAAAAGACGCTGGTCTTCGCGACCGCCAACCGCAACAAACTCATCGAAGCCGCCGGAGTGCTCGGCAAGGGCTTCGCGCTGGAGCTTCCGGCGGACTTGGGTTATACAAATGACGTGCCCGAAACGCACTTTACCATCAGGGAAAACGCCATCGAAAAGGCGCAGTTCGTATGGGAAATGTTCGGCAAGGACTGCTTCGCCGACGACACCGGCCTCGAGGTCGACGTGCTCGACGGGGCTCCGGGCGTCTACTCCGCGAGATATGCAGGCGAGCCGAAGAATCCCGTGCAGAATGTCAAGAAGCTGCTCCGGGAGCTCGAAGGCGTTCCCTTCGCCGAGCGCACCGCCCGCTTCCGCTGCGTGATAGCGCTGATCGAGAGAGGTCCGGAGGGTTGCGAGGGACTTCTGGAAGAGAGTGAAGCGATGGCCGGCGGCGAAGCGGTTCCGGGAGAGCGGGCTGTGCTTGCCGGCAGTGATGCTGGTGTGGCTCTTCCCGGCAGCGACCGTGGCATAGCGCTTCCCGGCGGGGGTATCCTCCGCGTGTTCGAGGGAACCTGCGAGGGCCACATCGCGCTCGAGCCCCAGGGCGAACTCGGCTTCGGCTACGACCCCGTGTTCGTGCCGGAAGGAATGGAGAAAACGATGGCGATGCTCACCCTCGAGGAGAAAAACGCCATCTCCCACCGCGGCCGCGCCCTCGATATGCTCGCCGCGCACCTGGGACTTGCGAAAGCCGATATACGCGAGTAATTGGCAAACACTGATATGGCAGCGATACAGTCATCACGCATAATAGTGCTGCACCTCACCAAGTACGGCGATTCGTCGCTGGTGGTCCACGCCAT
>JAGCFF010000204.1 GCA_017650285.1 Bacteroidales bacterium | reverse complement strand
TGATAGGTTTGGAGGCTGTTTTGGAATTGTTATGAAAAAGATGATGAAAAAGTTTTTCATATTGATTGCGATCCTGACTGTGACGCTGCCCGCAGCTGCGCAGGAAGCCTTCTCATCATATACCCCTTACTCTCTGTTCGGTCTCGGACAGCTCGAATCTGTCGGCGACCAGAACACCGCGGCGATGGGTGGCATCGGAGTGGGCCTTCGCGATCCGAACCTCATCAACCTTCTCAATCCCGCAGCGGTGACTGCCCGCGATGCGGATGCGTTTATGCTGGATTTCGGCCTCAAGCAGTCAAATATGATCTTCGCAGGTGCTGACGCCAATGGCAACCTCGCCCGCAGCGCCAAGAACCTTTTCAATATCGACCACATCGTGGCATCGTTCCCCATCTACAAGCATTCAGCCTTCAGGGTGGGTCTGATGCCGTTCAGCAACACAGGCTACGCCTTTATGTACCACGAGGACAAGGATGAAGTGATCGCCAGTCTCGGAGACGTGCAGTACTTCCGTGCAGGCAACGGCGGCATCAACCAGCTCTTCGCAGGTGCGGGCGTCACCCTTTTCGACCGCCTGAGCCTCGGCGCCGACGGTATCTTCTACATAGGTACCATCAAGCGCAACTCTGCGACCTATTTCACGACCAACTCTTTCCAGCGTACTGCAGTCAGGGACTGGACCACGGTGCTCCGCGGCTTCTCGGCCAAGGCCGGCATCCAGTACGAACAGCCTCTCGGAGAGACGCTGTCGCTGACTGTCGGAGCAACCTACAAGCTCGGCTCTGAAATCAAGGGAGAGTTCCACGACCTGGCCTACGCCAACGGCGGCAACTACGCCGACACCACCATCAACGTGAACAAGAATGTGGCCTACAGCGTTCCCCAGGAGATTGCGGCCGGATTCACCCTGCGCAAGAGCGGCGTGTGGATGTTCGGTTTCGACTACACCCGCCAGGACTGGACAGGCAGCGTGTTCGACCCCACTCCGGGAATCAACTTCTCGACAGGACTCGCGGAGTCGTTCAACGCCGGCTTCGAGATTATACCCAACAGATACGACGTGCGCTACTACCTGCGCACAGTTACATACCGGCTCGGCGCCTACCACAAGAACCAGTACATTATGCTGGACGGCAAGCCGGTTACCACCAACGGCATCACACTGGGCTTCGCACTGCCCGTCTACAACCGCCGCACCTCGGTTTCCGTGGCTGTGGACCTTGGACAGACATCGCTTGCGGGAGCCCCCAGCCTCACCTCCCCGGGCAACATCAGGGAGCGTTACGTGAAGATCTCTATGGGACTTAATCTCTTGGACATATGGTTCCAGAAAGTTTTGTACAACTGATACTATTTTATAATTTTGCCAAATAACCACAACGAAGATGAAAAAAGTAGCAACATTAATCCTTGCACTCGTAGCAGTCCTCCCTGCATTCGCACAGAAGTATGGAACAGGACAGGACAGTGTCGATTGCGTAGTGAATCTTTCTTACTACAGAGAATATCTTAAACAGAACGATATGGCCAACGCCATTTCTCCCTGGAGAAAGGCCATCGCCGTATGCCCGCCTTCTGCAAGCCAGAATATGTTCATCGACGGATGCCGTCTGATGCGCTGGGAGTTCACCCAGGCCAAGGACGCCAACCGCAGGGCAGAAGTTCTCGACTCGCTTCTTATGTTGTACGATGTTCGCGCCGAGGCATACCCCAGCAATAAGGTGACCGCTTTGAACAACAAGGCCATCGATATGCTCAACTACAAATGGAAAAGCAACGAGCCCGCAGCCCTGTTCGCAGAGCTCAAGAAGATCGTGGACGTAGCAGGTGCCAAGTCTTCAGCAATGGTTCTTGCCAACTATATGCAGACAGGCGTCGACCTCTACAAGAACGGTCAGCTCGAGCCCGAGTCACTGATGAACACCTATACCGACATCGCCGGTTACGTTGACGCAGCTCTCGCAGAGAGTGCAGACGGCCAGATGGTAGGTGCAAAGCAGGACATCGAGGAAATGCTCGGAGCTTCAGGCGTTGCATCTTGCGACAACCTGGTAGGTCTGTTCACCCCCCGCTATCAGGCAAATCCTGACGACAAGACCACTCTCAACACCATCGTGAAACTCCTCGGCAACAGCGAGTGCCTCGACAGCGACCTCTATCTGTCAGCAGTCGAGAAGCTGCACGGAATGGAGCCTACAGCAAGCACTGCCTACTACCTCTACAAGCTCTATTCATCACGCGACCAGAACGACGAGGCAGCAGCCACTCTGCTTGACGCTATCAACCGTTGCGGCGACGACGCTGTCAAAGCAGCCGACTACAGCTTCGAGCTTGGCTCATTCTACTTCAAGAAACAGCAGAAATATGCCGATGCAGCCAACGCGGCAAAGAGGGCCATCGAGCTCAACCCGAGCATCGCCGGCAAGTGCTACCTGCTTCTCGGTACCATCTGGGCCAGCGTAAACTGCGGCGGCAACGAGCTTGAGCGCCGTGCCAAATACTGGGTGGCCGTTGACTTCATGAGCAAGGCCCGCGAAGCTGATCCCAGCCTCGCTTCAGAAGCCGACAACCTCGCAGGACAGTACCGCAGGTATTTCCCTCAGCAGGCTGACGCCTTTATGTATGACGTTCAGGACGGTCAGGCATACACCGCAGGTTGCGGCGGACTCCGCGAGACCACCACTGTCCGTACTCTCAAGTAACAGTTGAAAAAAACAATTCTCATATTTATCGTCATCGGTGCCCTTGCTTCGTGCAAAGGCACCGATGCTGATATTCCGCCCATCGACTTCAGCGTGACTCCGGTGCAGACGGTGGAGAATATGGTTGCGCGCCGTTTCCAGTGGGCCAACCTCACCTACGATATGCGTGCAGGCCGTATGGACCGCTACGACTACACCGACACGTCTGACATTCAGCATACCTATGAAATATATAGCGGCGGCTTCGAGATGCTCGGCTATTCTGCCGACGGCCTGCTCGAGACCCAGATCAACGCCGACGGAGCCCGCCACAACACCGTAACCGGCCAGGAACAATGGCTGGCATACGGCAACGTACACATCCAGAATCTCATCAAGGGTGAACATTCGTTTACCGACACGCTTTACTGGGACCGCGACCGTCAGATGATCTATACCGACTGCTTCATACAGATGTATTCGCCCGAAGGCCTGATGCAAGGCTACGGTATGGAATCGAACGAGAAGGCCGACAACGCGATAATCCGCCACCCCTTTGATTCATACGGAATTGACCGCGACAGCACCTATTTCTATTTCGACAGCGTAAATTTTGTGGGTCCGCTGCAACGTTTTTAGGAAAATAAGCATCTACATAAGGTATTTTTGTTTACTTTTGCGTCCTTGTATGGGCTGTCGCTGCTGTAAGATACGCCCGTAAGTAATTGTAAATTAAAATATTAAAACTTAAACTGATCAAATAAATGGCCGTACTTGAAAACATCCGCGTCAAACTCGGAGTGTTTATAACAATCCTTATAGCGCTTTCGCTATTGTCGTTCATTGTCGATCCTTCAACCCTTTCCACCACTTTCCAGAGAATGTCAGCAGACAACAAAGTGGGCACGATGAATGGCAAAACCATCACTTATCAAGATTATTATACTGCCGTTGAGCAGAACAAGAACCTGTTCGAGTCGCTCTATGGCCAGAGCCTTTCTTCAGAGGAGCAGCTTGCAGAAGTCCGCGACTACACCTGGCAGAGCTATTTCGACCGCTACGTGTTCGAGCCTAAGGCTGCCGATGCAGGCATCAATGTAGGCGACCAGGAAATGTACGATCTCACCCAGGGGTCCAACATCTCGCCGGTGCTGCTTTCACAGAGCGCATTCCTCGACGAGAACGGCAACTTCAGCCACGAGGCCCTCGCCCAGTTCATCCAGAACATCGACTACGATGCAACAGGTTCATACGGAGCATACTGGAACTATCTGCGCGACCAGATCTACAAGCAGCAGCTCTACAGCAAATACAACGCCCTGCTCTACAACAGCTCTATCTACAACCCCCTTCAGACCAACCTCGCCATCGAGTCCAACAACCTCACCAGCGAAGTTGATTTCGTTATGGCTACGGTAGGCTTTGCAGCAGACAGCACGCTCAAGATCACCAACGACGATATCAAGCAATACTATAATAAATTCAAGAACCTGATGAAGCAGGCCGCCAACCGCGACATCGAATATGTGATGTTCGAGGTGGTTCCTTCGCAGCAGGACATCGACGAGCAGACCTCTGAGTTCACCAACCTGGTGGCTGAGTTCGCCGACAGCGACAATCCCCGCAACTTCATCTCGTTGAACTCCGACAGCCGCTGGAGCGAGATCTACTACGGCAAGGACGAAGTTCCCGCAGAGATCGAGGAGTTCGCATTCCCCGCAAGGGGTGTCACCCCCGGCGTGGTGAGCGACATCACCGTGAACGACAACGTCCTCTCGGCATTCCGCGTAGTGGACCGCAAGGTTATGCCTGACTCTGTATATGTTTGGTATTCCCTTCTGACTCTCACCGAAGCCGCGAAGGCCGACTCGATTGCCGCCGTGCTCAATGCGGGCCGCGACTATGACGACCTCCACGAGATGGGCTGGATAACCCAGCAGTTCACCGAAGCCAACAATTTCAACGAATTCAACGCAGCTTTCGACGTTCCCGTCGGGAAAGCCGTGGCCGTGCGCCTTCCTTCACTCCAGGCAATGGCAGTGCTCAAGGTGACCGACCGCACCAAGCCCGAGGAGCGCGTGAAGCTCGCCAACCTCACCAAGATAATAACTCCGAGCGACGAAACCTATCGTGACTACCTCATGCAGGCCACAGCGCTCGCCGACAAGTCCAACGGCAAATATGAAAACTTCGCAGCAGCAGTGAAGGAAGACGATCTGCCCGTCACTCCCGCGACACGCATAGTCCAGGGAACCCGCCGTATAGGAACTGTCGACAATGCACGTGAAGTCGTTTCCTGGGCATTCGACGCCAAGGAAGGAGAAGTGAGCGACGTGATAACCGTCGACAACAAGTATTATTTCGTGACTGCGTTGACCAAGGCACGCAAGGAGGGCATCCCTCCGATAGAAGATGTGTCTGATGACATCTACAGCGCCATTGCACTGGAGAGGCGTCTGGACGCGGCTGCAGCCGATGTTGCTGAGAAGGTGAAGGGTCTTTCCACCCTCGAGGAGATGGCAGAGGCTCTCGGCACCACTGTAAGCCATCAGAGCGGCATTTCGTTCGGCTCTGCCGGCGGCGGACTCGATCCGAGCTTCATAGGAGCTGTTGCATCTGCCCCCAAAGGCAAGATCTGCGGTCCCGTGAAGGGCCAGATAGGCGTATATCTGTTCGAAGTGCTTGACACAGAGGCAGGGGCTTACTACACCGAAGACGACGTGAAGCTGCGTACCGCCCAGGAGGCTCAGTACCGCCAGCAGTATCTCAGCAATGTCCTTTCAGAGGAAGCTGACATTCACGACAACAGGGCCAGGTTCTATTAATGAACAGACTTATCAACACAAAATTATTTGTTTATTCAAAAATAAATATTTACATTTGAAACGATTTATTGGCATTAATGTTTAACCAAATACAAACACTTAACAAT
>JAGCFF010000203.1 GCA_017650285.1 Bacteroidales bacterium | reverse complement strand
TGTCGCCCAGCCTGCGGACCTTCAGCAGGTCCTGGCGGGACAGGAAGGCTCCGTTCTCGCTGCGGTAGTCCACGATGTTCTGGGCAAGGGCCGGGCCGATGCCTGACACATAGCTGAGAAGATGCTTGCTGGCTGTGTTGAGATTGACTCCAACACTGTTCACGCAGCTCTCCACGGTGTTGTCGAGAGTTTCCTTCAGCAGGGTCTGGTTCACGTCGTGCTGATACTGCCCCACCCCTATCGACTTGGGATCGATCTTGACCAGTTCGGCCAGCGGGTCCATAAGCCTGCGGCCGATAGAGACAGCGCCGCGTACCGTGACGTCATACTCGGGGAATTCCTCGCGCGCCACATCGGAAGCCGAATATACGGAGGCTCCGTCTTCGGACACCGAATAGACCCGGACGCCCTCGGGCAGAGCTATCTTCTTTATGAAATATTCTGTCTCGCGTCCTGCAGTACCGTTGCCGATGGCAATCACTTCTATCTTGTAAGACTCCACCATATGCGAAATCTTCTTCATCGCCAGAGTCTTCTCGTTCATCGGAGGATGCGGATATATGGTATCGTTGTGAAGCAGGTTGCCTTCTGCATCGAGGCAGACCACCTTGCAGCCGGTGCGGAATCCGGGGTCGATGGCCAGGGTGCGCTTCTGCCCTACCGGTGGAGCAAGCAGCAGCTGGCGCAGGTTTTCACCGAACACCTTGATGGACTCGATGTCGGCCTTTTCCTTGGCAATAGCCAGCACCTCGTTCTCTATCGACGGGTGGAGCAGCCTCCTGTATGCGTCGCTTATGGTGTCTGAAAGGAAAGATCTGAGTTGCGACGACGGTTTCCTCTTGCCTTTGAGGGCGCAGCGCTCCATCCTCTCGAATGCATAATCTTCGTTGACGTCGATCTTCACCGAGAGCACTTCTTCAGAAGCTCCGCGCAGGATTGCGAGAAGCCTGTGGGGTGGTATCTTGTCCACTCTTTGCGAGAAGTTCGAATAGGTATTGTATTTCTCGCTCTTCTCGTCGTCTTCCTTGCCCTTGGCAAACCTGGACACGATGGTTCCCCACCTGCAGTAAAGGTCCCTGAGCTCTCCGCGGACGGCTGTATCCTCGCTCATCCACTCCGCGATGATGTCCGACGCTCCGGCGAGGGCATCGTCCTTGGTAGGAACCGCATCCTTGCAGAAGGGAGCCGCAGCAGCGTAAATGTCGTCTGCCTGCACGGCATACAGCTTTGCCGCCAGAGGTTCGAGTCCCTTCTCCTTGGCGATGGAGGCACGGGTGTGCCTCTTGGGTTTGTACGGCAGATAGATATCCTCCAGCACCCTTGCATCCACGGCGGCCTCGATCTCCGAAGCCAGCTGGTCTGTCATCTTTCCCTGCTGCTCGATGCTCTTGACTATGGCCTGCTTGCGCTTGTCAAGGTCGGTCAGATAGAGGAAATAATGCTTGATCTGGGCCACATAGGTCTCGTCTATTCCGCCGGTGCGCTCCTTGCGGTAACGGCTGATGAAAGGAATGGTAGCCCCTTCTTCCAGGAGCTCCACGCAGTTCTCCACCTGCCAGGCAGCGAGCTGAAGCCTTTCCGCGATGTATTTTATATATGCATCAGTCATGGGAAACTTGTTGGAGTTGCTCTCTGTATGATGAGAATATCTTAGACTTCGACACGAAGCCGAGATACAGTCCGTTCTTGTCCAGCACCGGCAGGTTCCACGCTCCTGTCGTCTCGAACTTGTCCATCACTTGTTCCATACGGTCCGTCGCCGTCACCGAATCGCTCTCCTTCAGAAGGTCGTAGATGAACAGTTTGTCGTACATCTCGGGACGGAACATAAACTGCCTCACGTCATCCAGATAGACGATTCCGAGGAAGTGGTTCTTGTCGTCGACCACCGGGAAGATGTTCCTGTGGGAATGGGCTATCACGTCTGTGAGCTGTCCGAGGGTACGGTCCACGCGGACGGGGACGAAGTCGGTCTCGATGAAGTCCGAAAGCTTGAGCAGCGTCAGCACGGCCCTGTCGCTGTCGTGGGTGAGCAGTTCACCAGAGGCAGCAATACGCTTGGTGTAGATCGAGTATTGCTCGGTAGTCCTGATGGTAGCGTACGAGATGGCAGAGGTGATGATCAGCGGGAACAGCAGCGCATATCCGCCGGTTATCTCGGCAATGAGGAATATCGCGGTCAGCGGCGCCTGCATCACACCTGCCATCAGGCCTGCCATTCCCACCAGCACGAAGTTCTCTTCGGGCAGTGTCACGGGCCCAAGCATATTCAGAAGCCTGGCAATCACGAAGCCGGCGAAGGCACCTGTGATAAGTGTCGGACCGAAGGTTCCGCCGACTCCGCCGCCTGCATTCGTAAAGGCGGTGGCAAGCACCTTGAGCATAGTTACGGCCGCAAAGAATATGACGATCGCCCATTCGTTGTCCGGAGAGATGAGGCTTGCTATGAAGCCGCCTTCGAGAGCCACGAGGGCATTCTTGTTGAGCATCGAAGAGAGTGACAGGTAGCCTTCGCCGAACAGCGGAGGGAACATGAAGATCAGCACTCCCAGCGACGCGGCGCAGATGGCCCAGCGGGCTATGGGTTTCTGTACCTTGCGGAGCAGATCCTCAGCCTTGAGCGTCGTGCGCAGGAAATAAAGGGATATCAGGCCGCAGAATATTCCGAGTATGATATAATACGGTATGGTCTGCATTGCGAACTGCTCGGTGACGCTGGAGAAGGTCACCATATCGCCCAGCACGAAATAGGAAACCATCGTGGCTGTCACGGACGAGAGCAGCAGAGGAAGCACCGACGACATCGAGAGGTTGAACAGCAGGATCTCGAAGGTGAAGAGGATTCCGGCCATCGGAGCCTTGAAGATACCGGCGACGGCACCTGCTGCACCGCAGCCCAGGAGTATCGTGATGTTCTTGTACGACAGGCGGAACGCCCTGGCCACATTTGAGCCGATCGCCGCTCCGGTGTACACGATCGGGGCCTCGGCTCCGACAGAACCGCCGAAACCGATGGTCAGCGAGCTGGCTGCGATGGAAGACCACATATTGTGGGGACGGATGTGGCTCTCGTTCTTGGAGATGGCCAGGAGCACCTTGGTGACCCCGTGCCCTATCTTGTCTTTCACTACATACCGCACCAGCAGCATCGAGAGCAGCATTCCGACGCCGGGCATCACGATATACATCCACCAGTGCGCGCCGAAGGTCTGCCCTCCGAAGAGAAGGTTCTGTATCAGCTCTATGAGTTTCTTCAGGACCACGGCGGCAAGGCCGCTGCCCAATCCCACCAATACAGACAGTATCAAAAGCAAATTGCGCTCAGATATTTTGTTTCTGAGCGCACTTGCCATTCTATAGAATATGTTTCTGCTATTCGTCAATGTCATCTTCGGGAGCTTCTCCGAAATCTCCTTCGTTCTCAGGAAATCCTTCGTTCTCGCCGTCTCCAACTACTTCGTCATCGTCATCGTCCTTGAAAAGGTCTTTCTCTGCATCATCGTAATCGTCCATATGGACTTTGACCTTCACCAGATAGATAGCGTCGGGAATCTCGACGGTCACTGCATAGAAAGAAGTTCCGTCCGGCTTATCGATCTTCACAAGGTCGCCAAGATAGTCGGCATAGCCGTGAGGATATTTCTCTTCGAAAGCCTCACGCAGTTCATCAGACATATTTTCATAGCTGATGACAGCTCTTCTCTATCAGGATATTTAATCGCCATTTTCCTTTTGTTTTACCTCGCAATTATAGGCATTTTTTTCAAATACAACCTATGTTTGGATTTATTTGTTGAAAAAAAATGATTTTTGACGTTTCTTGCGTTCAAGGTTGCGCTCCACAAAAAGCGGCCTGAGCGTTTTAGGGTCCAGGCCCGTGTAATACATAACTGATGCCACAGTCATCGGAGTAGGAGTAAAATCCTGCACCTGCTCCATATAAAGACCTTTCAGATACTTGTTCTTGGCCAGGGCGTCCATATCTCTCATAGAGCAGCCGGGGTGACCGCTGATGAAGTACGGCACCAGCTGGTATTTCAGCCCGTTGCGGCGTGTGATCTCGTCGAACTTGCTGCGGAGCACTTCGAACAGACGGAACGAAGGCTTGCCCATAACTGCCAGCACATTGTCCTGGGTATGTTCGGGAGCCACCTTCAGCCTTCCGCTGGTGTGCCTGGTGACCAGGGCCTCCAGATAGGGCTGCGAGGTTTCGTCGAGATAGCCGTTCTCGTCGAGGAAGAGGTCGTAGCGTATGCCGCTGCCGATATATGCGTGCCGTATGCCTTTGACGGCAAGCACCTTGTCGTAGAGTTCCAGCAGGTCCTTGTGGGAATGGTCGAGGTTACGGCACATCCTGGGGAACAGGCAACTCTGGCGGGTGCATTTGGCACACAGTTCCTTGTTCTTGCCGCCCATACGGTACATATTGGCGGTCGGAGCGCCGAGGTCGGAGATGTTTCCCGCGAAATCCGGAAGTTCCTTCAGCCTTTCTGCCTCGGCAACTATGGATTCTTCGGAACGGGACTGTATGAATTTGCCCTGGTGGGCAGCGATAGTGCAGAAGTTGCATCCTCCGAAACAGCCGCGGTGGGTCGTTATGGAGAACTTGATCATATCGTAGGCCGGAATCCTCTTGCCCTTGTAGCGGGGATGCGGGAGCTTGGTGAAAGGCAGGTTGTAGACGGCATCCAGCTCTTCTGTGGACATCGGAGGATACGGAGGATTGATGCACACGAAACTCTTTCCGGTCTGCTCGACCAGCATCATCGCGTGCAGCGAATTGGCCTCCCTCTCGATGATGTTGAAGTTCTGTGCGAAGGCTATCTTGTTGCGCTTGCAGTCCTCGAAGGAATGCAGGTCGAAATAGTCGGTGTCTGGAGGAGTCTCTGCCAGATAGCCTATCTGGGGTATCTGCCTTATCTGCTCCGGTGCGGCGCCGGCGGCAAAGGCATCCGTCAGGGCCACCATCGGCCTCTCTCCCATCCCGTACACCAGGTAGTCGGCACCGGAATCCACGAGGACCGAAGGTTTCAGGCAGTCCTGCCAGTAATCATAATGGGTGAGCCTGCGCAGCGAAGCCTCGATGCCGCCGATGACCACCGGCACGTCGGGATAGAGCTTCTTCAGAATCTGGGTGTAGACCGTCACTGCATAGTCCGGACGGTAACCGGCACGGCCTTCGGGCGTATATGCATCATTGCTGCGCAGACGCTTGGAAGCCGTATAGTGGTTGACCATCGAGTCCATATTGCCGGAGTTGACGGCAAAGAAAAGCCGCGGCACACCCATCTTCCTGAAGTCGCGCAGGTCATCCCTCCAGTTGGGCTGGGGAACGACCGCCACCTTGTAGCCGCGGGCCTCGAGCGCCCTTGTCACCACCGCCGTACCGAAAGAAGGATGGTCGATGAACGCATCCCCGGTGAACAGAACCACATCGGCTGCTTCCCAGCCTAGGGCATCCATTTCTTTTCTGGTGGTGGGCGCTATCATATCTACATTCTCTCGGGAAGCTTGATCCCGAGGATTGTCATAGCCTTGGTGAGTACCTGTGCGATGGCGGCGAGCAGTGCGAGCCTCTGTGAACGCACTTTTTCGTCGTCAGCCTTGAGCACGCTCACGTCGTGGTAGTACTGGTTGAATTCCTTGGCCAGGTCGTAAGCGTAGTTGGCCACGAGGGCGGGTGAATGTGCCTCTGCTGCCTCTGCGATCTTGTCGGGGAAGGATGCCAGTATCTTGACGATCTCTATCTCCTTGGGGATGAATCCGGCACCGGTGGCGCATACTGCGAAGTTCTGTTCAGCGGCCTTGCGGAGGATAGACTTGATGCGGGCATAGGTATACTGGATGAACGGACCGGTGTTGCCGTTGAAATCGATGCTTTCCTTCGGGTCGAAGAGCATAGTCTTTCGAGGGTCCACCTTGATGATGAAATACTTCAGCGCACCCAGGCCTAAGGTCTTGAACAGTTCTTTCTGCTCGTCCTCGTCCATATCGTCGAGCTTGCCCAGCTCCAGCGAGGTTTCGCGGGCAGTGGCGTACATCTTCTCGATGAGGTCGTCGGCATCGACCACGGTGCCTTCGCGCGACTTCATCTTGCCTTCGGGAAGTTCCACCATTCCGTATGACATATGGTAGATGGCATCAGCCCAGGACATTCCGAGTTTGCCGAGGATGAGCTTGAGCACCTGGAAATGGTAGTTCTGCTCATTGCCCACTACATATATGATTTCGTCGAAGTTGTACTCTTCGTGACGGCGGCAGGCAGTGCCGAGGTCCTGGGTCATATAGACAGATGTTCCGTCGCTGCGCAGCAGCAGTTTCTCGTCCAGTCCGTCAGCAGTCAGGTCGCACCATACGGAACCGTCTTCGCGGCGGTAGAAAACTCCTTTGGCGAGGCCTTCCTCTACCAGCGACTTGCCGAGCAGATAGGTCTGCGACTCGTAGTATATCTTGTCGAAGCTTACTCCGAGGTCGGAATAGGTCTTGTCGAAGCCGTCGTACACCCAGCCGTTCATCTTTGCCCAGAGTGCGCGGACTTCGGGATCGCCCTGCTCCCACTTCACAAGCATTGCCTGGGCCTCTTTCATACAAGGAGCCTGCTTTGCGGCTTCCTCCTTGTCAAGGCCTGTCTTCTCCATAATCTGCGCGGTCTCCTCGTTCAGCATATTGTTGAACTCCACATAGAAATCGCCCACCAGGTGGTCGCCTTTCTTGCCGCTGGATTCGGGGGTGACGCCGTTGCCGCGCCTGAGCCAGGCAAGCATCGACTTGCAGATGTGGATGCCGCGGTCGTTGACGAGGTTCACCTTGACCACGTTGTTGCCGGCGGCTGCCAGCAGCTGCGACACCGACCATCCGAGCAGGATGTTGCGAATATGCCCGAGGTGGAGCGGCTTGTTGGTGTTGGGTGACGAGAACTCGACCATCACGGTGCGGCCGTTCGAAGGATGCTGCCCCCAGTCGGCTGCCGCAGCGATGTCATCGAAGACTCCGCCCCAGTATCCGGCGGACATCTTTATGTTGAGGAATCCCTTGACCACATTGTAGGACTCGATGCCCGGAGCATTGGCCTTCATATATTCGCCTATCTCGGCGGCAGTGGTTTCAGGAGCCTTGCGACTGACCCTCAGCAGAGGGAAAACCACGAGAGTCACATCTCCTTCGAATTCCTTGCGGGTAGCCTGCAGCTGCAGGGCACCGGGAGCGGGTTCCACACCATAAAGAGCCCTTACGGCATCAGCGGCCAGACCGCTTAACAGATCTATAGAGTTTGTCATATTATTTCAGTCCGTTATGTTCAAGAAGTGCATCGACAGTGGCATCGTGTCCACGGAAGTTCCTGTAGAGCTCCCCTGCATCGGCCTCGTCGCCGCGCTTGAGAATCTCGTAGCGATATTTGCGGGCCAGTTCCTGGTTGAAAATGTCGCCGGTCTCCTCGAAGGCCCTGAACGCGTCGTTGTCGAGAACCTGAGCCCAAAGATAGCTGTAGTATCCGACATCGTAGCCGTGAGAGAAGATATGCAGGAAATACGGAGCCCTGTAGCGGGGCGGGATCTCGTCGATGAGTCCGATATCCTTGAGTATCTTGGATTCTGCCGACAGCACATTGTAGTTGTCAGGAATCTCGCTCTGGGAATAGAGGCCGAGATCGAGATACATCGCTGCGATCAGTTCGGTCATCGCGAAGCCCTGGCCGTAATTCTGTGATTCGATGTATTTGTTGACGAGTTCCATCGGGATAACTTCGCCGGTCTGGTAATGCTTTGCATAGACGTTCAGCACTTCGGGAGCGAAAGCCCAGTGCTCGTTGAGCTGTGAAGGAACCTCAACGAAGTCGTGGTCGAAATACGAGATGCCGGGGTATTTCACGTCGATCAGGAAAGATGCCAGCGCGTGACCGAATTCGTGGAAGAAAGTCTCGGTCTCGTCGGCGGTGAGCAGCGAGGGCTTGTCACCCACGGGGCGGGTGAAGTTGCCGCAGATGGTGACGATGGGAGTGATCTTGTTGCCGTTCTCGTCATATTTCTGGTCGCGGTAACCGCCGCACCAGGCACCGTTGCTCTTCTCGCCGGGACGGGCGAACATATCCATGAAGATGACTCCGAGGCTGGTGCCGTCAACGTCC
>JAGCFF010000202.1 GCA_017650285.1 Bacteroidales bacterium | reverse complement strand
TAGAGGAAGAAGGCGAGGACGAGGGCTACGAGCCTTTCGTGCCTGAAGAAGAGGAGACCATCAATGCCGACGATTTCTTCGTAGAGGACTCTGAAGACAGTCCCAATGTAGCCGAAGCGGCAGTGACTCCCGCCGAAAAGGATGCACGCGACGTGGAGCTTGTAGTGGAGGCCGACGGCAACGATATCCTCAAGAACCTTTCCGAAGAAGAGCAGGACCACATATACGATCCGCGTCTTGACCTGTCGCGATATACCTTCCCCGGAATGAACCTGCTGGAGGACTACCGCAATCTCCAGTACGAAGTGTCGAGGGAAGAGCTCGAGAAGAACAAGGTCAGGATCGTTAATTCCTTGAGCAGCTACAAGATCAAGGTCGAGAGCATCGTCGCCAAGCGCGGCCCGACCGTGACCCTGTACCGTATCCGTCTGGCCGAGGGTACCCGTATCTCGACGGTCAAGAGGCTTGAGGAAGACATCGCGATGTCCCTGGGCGCCAAAGGTGTCCGCGTGCTCACGCTGTCCGATTCCATCGGTATAGAGGTTGCCAACGAACATCCGAGCGTAGTTCCTCTGAAAGCCGTGCTCAACTCGCCGCAGTTCACGGAGCAGAGTGCGAAGATGGAACTGCCGGTAGCCCTTGGAATCACGGTCACCAGCGAGCCGTTCTTTATGGATCTCGCCAAGATGCCGCACCTGCTGGTTGCCGGTGCGACCGGTACCGGTAAGTCTGTCGGCCTGAATGCCATCATCACATCGCTCCTCTACAGCAAGCATCCCAGCGAGCTGAAGTTTGTGATGGTAGACCCCAAGAAGGTCGAGCTGGACTTCTACCGTCTTCTGGAGAAACACTATCTGGCCAAGCTTCCCGATGAGGAAGAGCCCATCATAACAGATACCAACAAAGTTGTCCGCACCCTCAAGTCTCTCTGCATCGAGATGGACAACCGCTATGAGCTGCTCCGCATCGCAGGAGAAAGAAAGATTACCGAATACAACGAGAAGTTCCTTCGCCGCGAGCTCAATCCCCTCAAGGGCCACGCATATATGCCCTATATCGTGGTGGTCATCGACGAGTTCGCCGACCTGCTTATGACTGCAGGCAGGGAGGTCGAAGAGCCGATAGCCCGTCTTGCCCAGAAAGCACGTGCCGTGGGTATCCACCTGGTGATAGCGACCCAGAGGCCTACCACCGATGTGATCACAGGTACCATCAAGGCCAACTTCATCTCGCGTATAGCGTTCAAGACATATTCTTCCGTAGATTCCAAGACTATCCTCGACCAGCCCGGAGCCAACAGGCTCATCGGCCGCGGAGATATGCTTGTGGTCTATCCGGGTATCGATATCACACGCGTGCAGTGCGCCCTCATCGAGACTGCAGAGGTCGACCGCATCACCAAGTTCATCAACAGGCAGCAGGGCTATGACCACGCGTTCTTCCTGCCTGATGTGGAAGATGAAGAAGGCGAAGCTGCGGGTCCTGCCGATCTTCACAGGCGCGACAAGCTCTTCGAAGAGGCTGCCAAGCTTGTTGTTCAGAGCCAGCAGGGTTCAACTTCGCTCATCCAGCGAAAACTCGGAATAGGCTATGCAAGGGCGGGCAAGCTGATCGACCAGCTCGAAGCGGCTGGCATTGTGGGTCCGTTCAGCGGCAGCAAGGCACGTGCGGTCCTCGTGACGGATTTCGACACCCTCGACAGAATACTCGAAAGGCTCGACAATATCTAGTCGTTGAAAGCCCTCAGGAATACTTCCCTGATAGAAGGATAAGTGTTGGCCAGTTTGACGGCCAGGTTCTCCCTCGTCACCCATACGGCTTTTTCGATCTGCTCTTCGGTCTGGGGAACAAGCTCCTGGTTGCCGTCGGACCTCATATGGTACCACCAGGTATGCTTTATGCATTCGACGTTCTGAAAAATATAGCAGTGATGGGTTACGCAGATGAGTTTTCCGGCCTTGAGGTCTTGCAGGCCGGTTTCTTCCCCGACTTCACGCAGAGCGCAGGTGACCGTGTCCTCACCGGGCTCCTGTTTGCCCTTGGGAAGGTCCCAGCAGTTCCGTCGGTATATCATCAGGCACTCCCCGGCGGGATTCTCCACCAGTCCGCCTGCAGCGACTATCTGATGGTACGGGGCGCAGAACAATTCGAGTTCGCGGTCATCAGCAAGCGTGATACATTCTTTGCCGATGTATATTTTGTGCATTAGTACAGAGACTTTAAAAAGTCACCAAATTTAAAAATTTTATTCTTATCTTTACAAAGATGCGAAAAAAGGCAGATTCAATAATTATGGATAATCTGGAAAAGAGAGTTGCAGCCGCTTTGTTGGATGTCAAGGCTGTAGAATTGAATACCGAAGAGCCCTTCACCTGGGCTTCGGGACTGAAGTCTCCCATTTATTGCGACAACCGCAAGCTGTTGTCGTACCCTGCTGTCCGTACTTTCATCGCTGAACGTCTCGAAGAAGTTATAAGGGAACAGTTCAAGAGAGTTGACGTGATAGCAGCAGTAGCCACCGGCGCCATTGCTATCGGTGCCATAGTAGCCGACAGGATGGGGTTACCCCTTGTATATATACGTCCCAAACCGAAAGACCATGGAACAGGCTCGCAGATCGAGGGCGTGTTCGAGAAAGGTGCGAACATCGTGGTGATAGAGGACCTTATTTCCACAGGAATGAGTTCTCTCGCAGCCGCGCAGGCAGTGTCGCAGCAGGGTGGTTTCGTCGAGGGAATGGTAGCCATCTTCTCATACAATTTCACCAAGGCACGCAAGGCCTTCGAGACGGCCAACATCACACTTTACACCCTTACGGACTACGATACGCTCATTCAGGTGGCCGGAGAGAGCAACTATATCAACGAGTCGGAGATGAGCGTGCTGAGGGACTGGCGTTTCAAACCGGAAAACTGGGGGAAATAGCTGATGGCCGAGCACGTTGTCGGAAAGACGATATTTCTTGACCAGCAGCCGATAATGCTGTACAGCCGCTTCTCGAACCTCGAGAGCATCGCCGACAGGCTTCCGGAAGACAAGCGGAGGATGGTCGAAATGACCCAGGATTCCGTGCTTGTCAAAACCCTTGGTATGGAGTTTGGGATGAGGCTCACCCAGAGAATCCCTTTCAACACCCTGGTGTTCGAGCAGATGGGGCAGTCTCCGTTCCCCTTCCAGTTCAGCCTCCACTTCGACCCTGCGGCAAGCAAGGACGGAGCCACCGATTTCCATATAGAACTGAACACAGAGCTCAACACTATGCTCAAGATGATGATCGGCGGCAAGCTCCAGCCCTTCATCGACAACGTGACAGACATAATCTCCCAGATGGCCTCCGGCAACATTCCGGACGGAATGCGCGATTATGTCGTTTAGCCTCGACCCGATATTCAAGGACAATCTTCAGGGAGCGCTCGGGCTTGAAGCGCTCGAAAGATATTTGCAGGCTCTCGAAAACGAGCCTGCGACTGTTTCTGTAAGACGCAACCCTTTCAAGATGTCGCAGGACGCGTTTGCCGGCCATTTCTCCGGTCTGGCAGACGGTCAGGTGCCCTGGTGCGGCGACGGACTCTATCTGAAGGAGCGGCCCTCGTTCCATCTCGACCCCCTTGTGCACGCAGGTGCATATTATGTGCAGGATGCCGCATCGATGGTCGTGCAGGACCTGTTCGCTTCGTTGCGCGAGAGTTCTGCAGTGAGAGTGCTGGACCTCTGTGCGGCCCCGGGAGGCAAATCCACCTGCATCGCATCGCAGGCCCTCTCGGACGAAGACATACTCGTGAGCAACGAGGTCATCCGTAGCCGTTCTGCCATACTTGCCGAGAATATGGCGAAGTGGGGCAGGGCGAACATAGTCGTGACGAACGCGGAAGCACGCCGTTTCGCTTCGCTGGAAGGCTATTTCGACATAGTGCTTGCAGATGTCCCCTGCTCCGGCGAAGGGATGTTCCGCAAGGATGAGGGAAGCGTCGGACAGTGGAGCCCGGACAATGTAGCCCTGTGCTCGGCCCGCCAGCGCAAGATAGTTGCCGAGGCCTGGCCGTCCCTTAAACCGGGAGGCCTGCTGCTCTATTCGACCTGCACTTTCAACCGTGCGGAGAACGACGGCAATGTGGATTGGATATGCAGGGAACTCGGAGCAGAACCGGTCAGCCTTGGTGTGGCTACGGATGCCTTGAGGACGGAATACGGCCTGCAGTTCATCCCGGGCTCGACACGGTCGGAAGGCTTGTATATGGCAGCTGTCCGGAAGACGGCTTTCGCAAGGCCTCTTAAACTGCGTCTGCCGAAGCTGCCCGCAAAGGCTGCCTGCGATTATGCGCAGAACT
>JAGCFF010000201.1 GCA_017650285.1 Bacteroidales bacterium | reverse complement strand
TCTTGCCGTAGGTCGAGGCGATCTTCTTCTGAAGCTGGAGGACCACAGGGCAGGTGCAGTCTATGATGGTGATGTTGTTGCGCTCTGCAAGCGCATAGGTTGCCGGAGGCTCTCCGTGGGCCCGCACCAGCACGACATCGTCGCGGATGGCGGCCATTCCTTCGGCGTCTATTATATGCAGCCCCTTGGCTGCCAGCCTTTCGATTTCCTGGGTGTTGTGGACTATGGCTCCGAGAGAATAGAGCCGGTCGTGGTCACAGAGATAGCTTTCGGCCTTGCGCACGGCTCTTACCACGCCGTTGCAGAAGCCCGATCCGGCATCTATTTCTATCGTGAGATTCATCCGAGGTCTATGCCGAATCTGTCGCGCATAAGGTCCGTGAACCAGACCATCTCCTCTTCGAGCGTCATCTTGGTGTTGTCGAGCACTATGGCGTCGGGGGCCTGACGCAGGGGAGATATCTCGCGGTGGGTGTCCTGATAGTCCCTGTCCTGGATGTTCTTCATCACTTCGTCGAAGGTCACTTCCTTGCCGCCTGCCACCATCTCGTCATAGCGGCGCTGGGCGCGAACCTTGTCGTCGGCCACCATAAAGATCTTGAGCTGGGCATCGGGGAAGACGTTGGTGCCGATGTCACGGCCGTCCATCACGATGCCGCCCTTCTTGCCGTAGCGGCGCAGCAGGCCGTCGACATAGCTGCGCACGAAGCCCAGTGCCGACACCGGACTCACTGCGTTGGAGACATCCATCTGGCGGATGAGCCCTTCGACGTTCTCTTCGTTGATGTAGGTGTCGGGGCGCAGGGAAACCCTCAGCTGCCTCATTGCGGTGCGGAGAGACTTCTCGTCGATCTTGTTGTCTGCGTCGATCCAGCCTCCGCGCAGGCCGAACAGGGTTACTGCCCTGTAGACAGCGCCCGAGTCGAGGTGCAGATAGCCGGTTTTCTCGGCAATGAGTTTGGCGAATGTACTTTTACCGGTTGATGAGTAACCGTCTATTGCAATGATGATTCTTCTGGACATCGTATCAAAAGCTTAACAAACAAAAATACTTAAAAAATATCTATCTTTGCTCATTATCCGATATAAGTTTTCTAAAGATATGAAGGTTTTGGTGATCGACGATGAGCGCAGCATCCGCAACACGCTCAAGGAAATCCTGGAATTCGAAGGGCACACCATCGCGGTGGCCGAAGACGGCAAGCAGGGTCTCGAGATGGCACTCAACGATGCCTACGATGCAATTTTCTGTGACATAAAGATGCCGAACATGGACGGTCTGGAGGTGCTCTCCAACCTCGCCGACAGCGAGAACGAGGCTCCCATCATCATGATATCCGGCCACGGCGACATCGACACTGCAGTGGACTGCATCAAGAAAGGCGCGTATGACTTCATCCAGAAGCCGCTCGACCTCAACCGCATCCTCATCACCCTCAAGAATGCCACCGACAAGTCCACCCTCGTCAAGGAGACCAAGATCCTCAAGAAGAAAGTCGATTCGAAATATGACATAGTCGGTGAGAGCGAGGCTGTGAAGCACATCAAGGACGTGATTTCCCGCGTAGCGGCCACCGATGCCCGTGTGCTCATCACCGGAGCCAACGGTACCGGCAAGGAACTGGTTGCCCACAACCTCCACACCCAGAGCCAGAGAGCCTCGATGCCGTTCATCGAAGTCAACTGCGCCGCCATCCCCAGCGAGCTTATCGAGAGCGAGCTGTTCGGCCACGAGAAAGGCTCCTTCACCTCAGCCGTGAAGCAGCATAAAGGCAAGTTCGAACAGGCCGACGGTGGCACGCTCTTCCTCGACGAAATCGGAGATATGAGCCTGGCGGCCCAGGCCAAGGTGCTGCGCGTGCTGCAGGAGAACAAGCTTATGCGCGTGGGCGGAGACAAGGACATCAGTGTGAACGTCAGGGTCATAGCCGCCACCAACAAGAACCTCACAGAGGAGATTTCCAAAGGCACCTTCCGCGAGGACCTCTATCACCGCCTGAGCGTGATTGTGATCCACGTGCCCACACTGGCCGAGCGTACCGACGACATCCCTCTGCTGGTGAACCATTTCATCAAGCGCATATGCACCGAGACCGGCAAGCCTGAGCCGAAAGTTGCCCCCGAGGCTTACGAAGAGCTCAAGAAGCTTCCGTGGACCGGAAATGTCCGCGAGCTGCGCAACGTGGTCGAGAGACTTCTCATACTTTGCGGAAACACTATAACCAAGGACGACGTGCTCCTCTACGCGACTCCTTCAATTTAAAGACAGACAATGAATCTTGTAGCAATAGTAGGAAGGCCCAATGTCGGAAAGTCGACGCTGTTCAACCGTCTTGTCGGTATGCGGCAGGCCATTGTGGATGACATCTCCGGAGTGACCCGCGACCGCCATTACGGCCGTTGCGAATGGTGCGGCCACGAGTTTTCGGTGGTTGACACCGGCGGCTTCACCACCAACAGCGACGACGTTTTCGAAAGCGAGATCCGCAAGCAGGTGCTCATCGCCATCGAGGAGTGCGACCTGGTGCTCTTCCTCGTCGAGGTTGCCACCGGCATCACCGATTTCGATGCTGAAATAGCCGACGTGCTGCGACGCAGCCGCAAGCCGGTGGTCCTTGCAGTCAACAAGGTGGATTCCGGCGACAAGATATTCGGCACATACGAATTCAACGCCCTCGGCCTCGGAGAGCCCTGGAGCATCTCCGCAGCGACAGGCAGCGGCACCGGCGACCTGCTCGACGAAATCATAGCGAAACTCCCCGGTGATTCCACCATCAAGGAGGAATCTGAAGAGCAGAGCACCATACCCCGCATTGCTATCGTAGGCAAGCCGAACGTGGGCAAGTCATCCCTGACCAATGCCCTTCTTGGCGAAGACCGCAACATAGTGACTCCAGTGGCAGGAACCACCAGGGACTCGATAAGCACGTACTACAACAAATATGGACATGAGTTCATCCTCGTCGACACCGCCGGAGTCCGCAAGAAATCGAAGGTGACCGAAGACCTGGAGTTCTATTCAGTGCTCCGCTCCATCAGGGCCATTGAGAACTCCGACGTCTGCATCCTTATGGTCGACGCCCAGAGCGGCATCGAAAGCCAGGACATGTCGATATTCAACATCATCCAGCGCAACCGCAAGGGCTGCGTGATAGTCGTCAACAAATGGGACCTCGTCACCAAGGACAGCAACACCCTCGCCAAATACCGCGAAGCCGTGCTGCGCAAGATCGCTCCTGCCGACGACATTCCGGTGATATTCACCTCCGTGGTCAACAAGCAGCGCATAATGGACGTGCTGGATTCCGTGGCAAAGGTATATGACAACTACTCGAAGCGCATCCCCACTTCAGAACTGAACGAAGTGATGCTGCAGGAGATCGACAATTATCCGCCCCCGGCCTGGAAGGGCAAGTACGTCAAGATCAAGTACGTCACCCAGCTGCCCACGGCCGCTCCTTCGTTCGCATTCTTCTGCAACCTGCCGCAGTATGTCCGCGATCCGTACAAGCGCTTCCTGGAGAACAAGCTCCGCGAGCATTTCGACTTCACGGGCTGTCCCCTGCAGATCTATATCAGGCAGAAGTAGTTTGCTTCGCCGGAAAATAGTCCGTATATCCGTCCTAGGGGAATTATTCTTCAGAGCTGATCCCTTCCAGATAGCCGGGAATGACCCTGCCTGTGCCTTTGTGAAGGTCCTTCTGGTTCGCTGTCATAGCCAGCACTTCGCCATCGGGCGTTATCGCTACATAGACGTTGTTGTAGTTCATCCTGCCATCTGCAGTCTCAGAATAGCCTGAAAAGACGTAGTCGTAGTAGGCGGTCTCATCCAGCCTTGAAGCCAGCTTCTCCTCGAGGGTGTTCACGAATGCCAGGTTGAGCTTGGCTTTCTCCATAGCCTGGCGGTGATTCTCCGAATTCTGCTTCTTGTATTCGTTCAGATATTTCTGGAAGAGCGCTTCCTCGGCCTGTATCTTCAGTTCAAAGAGTTCCTTGCGGCGCCCGATCTCTGTGCGGAACGTCGTGGAATCTATCTTCTCAAGGCTGGTGATGCGGAAGCTGTAGTCTCCGTCGGCATCTTTCATCGCTGCTGCTTCGATGGCCGCTGCGACAGGGTCGGGTGTGCTGCTATTACAAGCAGAGACGGCCATTACGGCCGTCAGTATGATAATCAGAAAACGTTGCATTTGAAATTAATCCTTCTCTATGCGGAGCTGCTGGATGGAGTTCTTTCCGTCGTCGGTGCGGACATAGATGATCACCCTGAATTTATCGGCTCCGGCACTCAGGCTGCCGACGGCATAAGACATCGGCGGACGGCCGCTCTTATGGATGATGTTGAATTTCTTGGGGGTGTTGTTGGTGAAGAAATTCTTCATGATGAGCTTGGCCTGGCTGCGGGTGCAGCTGTTCACTGAACCGGCGATGTCGAGCTCGAGGTTGTCTGCGAACCATGCAGCAAGCTTCTCCGCATCTCCGGCTTCGATATACTTGCCGATGGGAGTGAAAACATCATTGTTGTTCTGAGGCTGGCTCTGCTGAGGGGCTGTCTGGCCCTGCATCGTGGGCTGAAGCTGCATAATGACAGGATTGGCGCTCTGAGCCAGGGTGGCGATCGGAGCGGCCAGGCAAGCAAGCACTGCAAGAATTGATAATTTTCTCATCTGTGTCATAATTCAACGCCGCAAATTTAACAAAAATCAAGCCATATATTTTAAATTTGCATAAACTAAATCATTTAAATCCGAAATGACGATAAAGTTGATAGTTGTAGGCAAAACCGACGAGGGCTACCTGCGCGAGGGTGTAGACATCTATCGTGCCAGACTTGAACATTATTGCCGTTTCGAGCTTGTGACGATTCCTGCCCTCAAGGGTGTGAAAAGCCTCAGCAAGGATCAGCTGAAGGACAGGGAAGCTGAACTCATACTCAAGAACATCGCTGCCGGCGACGAATGCATATTGCTGGACGAGAGGGGAAAAGAGTTCACTTCGAGCAGTTGGGCACAACATTTGGAGCAAAAGTTCGCCCACAGTTTGAGGAATGTAGTTTTCGTGATAGGAGGCAGCATGGGCTTCGGCAAGAAAGTCTATGACCGTGCCGATTCGATGATGTGCCTCTCCAGGATGACCTTTTCGCACCAGATGGTCCGCCTGATATTCCTTGAGCAGCTGTACAGGGCGTTTACGATAATGGAAGGAGAACCTTACCACCACGAATGAAGTCCAGGGCCAGACATATTACCATATTTTTGGGAGTGACAGCGTTGCTGGCATTCCTGCTCTCGTTCATCGCCCCGGTGTCGCAGACCCTCGACTCCAGGCAGGTGGCCAAGGTGGAGAGGCATCTGCTCAAGAAGCAGAAACTGATGGAGAAATATGTCCGTCAGGTGCAGGAAATGCCTGTCGACGAGTGGATACAGCTGCCCGGCTTTCCCGACGATATGGTGCTCTACCGCTATAATGCGGATACCCTGCAGTCGTGGGTGAATGAATTCTCCATCAGCAACGACGAGGTGGACGTGCCGCCGCTGTGGTACCGTCTGCACTTTATGAGCAATGACAACCTCTACAACACACCTCTGGCCTATATAACGGACAAGGACAGCTATGTCAATCTCGGCCTTTCGTGGTATGTCGTCAGGGCCTATACCAGCGGTGCCACCAAGATCATAACGGGCATACGTGTCAAGGATGAATATCCTTCCGACAATATGCAGATCATCAGCAAGATGAATCCTTCGCTCGGAATGGGCAAGGGCTTCACTTCCTCGACTCTGGATATGAACAACGGCGTGTTCGTGCGCGGAGCGGACGGCATCCCGCTCTTCTCCATCGTTCCGGCCTCGGCCTCTTCGACAGTCTACCGCGACTATACGTTGAGGTTCATAGCGCTGCTGCTGATCCTGCTCGCGGTATTCTACTATCATTTCGTGGAGAGGAGCCGCACCTCGTTCATCGTGTCGATATCCGTGTCCACGGTAGTGATGGCCTATGCGCTGTTCCTCTTCGGCAAGGTCGACACCGATACCCCCATCTTCTCACCCCAGCTGTATGCCGATGCGAGGTGGTTCGATTCCTTCGCAAGGCTGCTGGCCACGCATCTCTACCTGATTCTGATCATCACATCGGCTTTCCTGATGCGCAAGGTGATCTACCGCAGGGTTCTGGCGATGAATACCAGGGACAGGCGCCTGGTCGGAGGTTTCCTGGCGTTGCTCACGGTGCTCTTCGCCCTGTACATACACTTCTCGCTGCGCTCCCTCATCCGGAACTCGAGCATAGTGCTGGACCTCTACAGGATCACCGAACTGTCGGTATATTCTGTGCTCAGCTATTTTTTCTATGCCCTGCTTTTCCTGACGCTGCTGTTTATGATACAGCTGACGGTGACGGTATGGGGAGGCCACGGAAAGTTCAACGTCACGACTCTCAAGAGCATACTGATATACTCTGCCCTTGCCGCGATCTATACCGTGATGACGGTGTCCATCCAGGGCAGGGACAAGGAGATCAAGACCAACCTGGTGCGCACCAACCGCATGGCGGTGGACCGCGACCTTTCCCTCGAAATACAGCTGCGCGAGATAGAGGATCCCATAGCCTCGGACCAGCTGATCGGAATGCTCAGCTACTGGCCTGACGGAGGCACGGAGGTGATCCGCAACAGGATCCTTGAACGCTACCTCTACAGCAATTTCAGCCAGAAATATGACATTGCCGTCACCACCTGCGAGAGCAACAGCAAGCTGCTCATCGACCAGTACACCCAGGTGGTGGACTGCTATGACTTCTACAGCGACGAAATCACGCGCTACGGTGTGCAGCTGGCCCCGACTTCCCGCTTCTTCTATATGAACAACTATTACGGGGAGACCGTCTACATAGGTCAGTTCATCTATATGAACTACCAGACCTTCCAGACGGCAAGGCTCTATATCGAGATAGTCCTCAAGTCGCAGAGCGGCACCTTCGTCTATCCTGAGGGCATGATGACCTCCGACAATGTGCGTACGTCCATACCCGAGCAGTATTCCTATGCCAAGTACTCCCTCGGAAGGCTTGTGACATCATCCGGAGATTACAGCTATCCTTCCCGCAGCACCTACGACGATTTAGGCGTAGGCTACCATATGGACCGCAGCTCCGGCTATCTCCATTTCGTGAACAAGCTGTCCGACGATGACGTGATAGTGATTTCACGTGCGGTGACGCCCATCTACTCTTATCTGGTGTCACTGTCGTACCTCCTGCTTCTGTTCAGTGCGCTGATTATGGTGGGTACCCACAGGATGCGCCGCCGCTCGCTGCTGAACCTGCCTGCCCATTCTTTCAAACGCAAAATCACCATACTGATCGTCCTGCTCCTTGCAACTGCGCTTATCTGCGTGGGTGCAGGCACTATCCTGTACACCCTGAAGAGGACCAGGGCCAACAACGACGTCCAGATGGAGAGCAAGATGACCATCGTCCAGTCCACGCTGTCCGAATTCTGCCAGTACGCCCTGCGCTACAACGACCTCGACATTCCACAGCTCTACGAGGCGATGAAGCGCGTGGCCGGCAACACCCAGAGCGACGTGAACATCTATGACAGCCACGGCTCCCTGATCCGGTCCACCAAGCCCGAACTCTTCGAACAGTTCATAATGGGCTCCAGGATGAACCACGATGCGTTCTACAACATAGTCAAGAAGGACGCGACCAGATATATCGCGAGGGAAACCATCGCAGGCAACAAATATCTGTCGATCTATGCCCCGCTCTTCAATGTGGATGGTTCCCTGGTGGCTGTGGCGAACATTCCGTTCATATCCACCCAGTCTGAACTGCAGGCTGACGCACTTCAGTCCGTGGCGACCATCGTGAACATCTACCTGCTGATCCTGGTGGCCGGTCTGCTGATTGGCCTTATGTTCGCCAACTCCATCTCTAGACCTCTGACCGAGATCAAGAAGAAGATGGAATCGCTGGCTGTCGACGGCCTCCGCAAGGAGCATATCAACTACCGCAACACCAAGGACGAAGTGGGCGTGCTCGTGCAGGCCTACAACAAGATGGTCGACGACCTGGAGGAGAGTACGCAGCGCCTGGCCGAAACCGAGAGGGAGCAGGCCTGGAAGGAGATGGCACGCCAGATCGCCCACGAGATCAAGAACCCTCTGACGCCGATGAGGCTGAGCATCCAGCATATGATGAGGCTCAAGAAGCAGAACGTGCCCGGCTGGGAGGACCGCTTCGAAGAGCTGAGCCATTCCCTCCTGGAGCAGATCGACATCCTGAGCGAGACGGCCAACGAATTCTCCCAGTTCTCGAAGTTCTACAGCGAGGAGGAGACTGTCGAGAACCTCGACGACCTGCTGTCGGAGCAGGTGGTTCTCTTCGGCGGAAGGGACGACATCTCGGTCAGCTACCATTGCAGTGTGGACCAGCCGCTGGTGCGTGTCCGTAAGAAACAGATGATCAGGGCCTTCGTGAACCTGATATCCAACGCCGTGCAGGCCGTGGAGCAGCAGCCTGACGCCAAGGTCAGTGTCAGCGTGGAAGACGGCGGCAAGGGAGATTACCTCATCTCGATCGAGGACAACGGCCCCGGCGTGAGCCCCGAGAACCGCAGCAAGCTGTTCAAGCCGAACTTCACTACGAAGTCTTCCGGCACGGGCCTCGGCCTGGCCATCACCCGCAGCATCGTGGAGCAGAGCTCCGGCCGCATCTCATATCACACTTCGCAGCTCGGCGGAGCCGCCTTCGTCATCGAACTTCCCAAATTATTCAGTTGATAATGTGTTAATAAAAGGATTCGTGACAATCGGTTTATTTGGTTAAATTTGCGTCGCGAAAATCCGGTTATGGCAGAAGATTTACTGAAGCAGCAGCTCGAAGACGTTTATACCAAGGACACGATCGTCACTCTCGACGGCCTGGAGCACATCCGCCGCAGGCTTTCTATGTACATAGGACGCAGGGGAGACGGCAACAATCCCATCGACGGTATCTATGTCCTCACCAAGGAGGTCGTCGACAACTCGATTGACGAGTTCGCGATGGGCTTCGGCAAGCGCATCGAGATCACGCTCGCTGACAACTGCCTTACGGTGAGGGATTACGGCCGCGGCATTCCGCTGGAGTCGGTGGTGGATGCGGTCAGCAAGCTGAACACAGGCGCCAAGTTCGACAACGCCGTGTTCAAGAAATCGGTGGGTTTGAACGGCGTGGGCCTGAAGGCTGTCAATGCGCTTTCGAGCAGCTTCACCGTCCAGGCTTTCCGCAACGGACGCACGGTCAAGGCCAGCTTC
>JAGCFF010000200.1 GCA_017650285.1 Bacteroidales bacterium | reverse complement strand
CTCATCAGCGAATACGAACCCCACAACAGGGGAGCGTACGGAGGCTGCATTGGCTATATAGGACTCAACGGAAGCCTCAACCAGGCGATAACCATCAGGACCTTCGTGAGCCGCAACAACGAGCTCTGGTTCCAGGCCGGTGGCGGAATCGTCGCCCGCAGCGACGAAGAATATGAATTGCAGGAAGTCAACAACAAATTGAACGCGCTTCGCAGGGCAATCCTGATGGCGGAACAGATGTAGCATTATGAAAATAGTTATCATAGACAATTACGACAGCTTCACCTATAACCTTTCACATCTGGTGAAGTCCCTGGGCGCACAGGTCACCGTACTGCGCAACGACCGCTTCGACCTGCCCCAGATAGAGCAGTTCGACAAGATAATCCTCTCGCCCGGCCCGGGCATCCCCTCGGAGGCAGGGCTGCTGCTCGATGTGATCCGCAACTATGCAGGCCGCAAGTCGATGCTCGGCGTATGCCTTGGCCACCAGGCCATAGGAGAAGTGTTCGGCGGCAGGCTCGAGAATCTCAGCGAAGTATTCCACGGAGTGGCTACGGAAGGCACCCAGTTCGGCAAGGACTACATTTTCAAGGGCCTGCCCGAGCGGATAGTGATGGGCCGCTACCACAGCTGGGTGGTGAGCCGCGAAGCTTTCCCCGAGTGCCTCGAGATAACGGCCGAAAGCGACGAAGGCCAGATAATGGCCCTGCGCCACCGCCGTTTCGACATCCATGGCATCCAGTTCCATCCGGAGAGTGTGCTCACCCCCTGCGGTGAAACCATAATCAGGAATTTTATCAACTCAAAATAACGCAAAATGAAGAAGTACCTTGAAGAGATACTCAACCACGAGTATCTGTCGCGTGAGGAAACACACGACATCCTTATCAACATCACACAGGAAAAGTATCCCGGAGAGCAGATGGCAGCGCTGATGAGTATGCTGCAGCTCCGCGGCATCACTGTTGACGAGCTCCTGGGATTCAGGGACGGTATCCTTGAGACAGGCCTTTCAGTAAAGCTCGATGCCGACAAATATGTCGATATCGTAGGAACGGGCGGCGATATGAAGAATACCTTCAACATTTCGACCTGCGCCTGCGCCGTAGTGGCCGGAGCGGGCTACAATGTGGCAAAGCACGGCAACTATGCAAGCACCAGCACCTCCGGGGCCAGCGACGTGATGGCCCAGCACGGAGTGCAGTTCACCTTCGACGCCGACCGTCTGAACCGCTCGATGGAGCAGACCCATATGGTCTATCTCCACGCCCAGGTCTACGCCAGGGCGATGAAGTTCGTCGGCCCGGTGCGCAAGATCCTGCCTTTTATGACCTTCTTCAACCTGCTCGGTCCGCTGGTGAACCCTTCCCAGCCCAAATGCAATGTGATGGGCACCGCCACTCTGGAGCAGATGCGTCTCTACAACAACGTGTTCCAGAAGATGGGCGTGGACTATGCCATAGTCAACAGCACCGACGGCTACGACGAGATATCCCTCACCGGTACTTTCAAGATCAACACTAACAAGTACGAGAAGATCTTCGACCCTTCGGACTTCAATATGCCGCTCACAAAGGACTATGAACTGTTCGGAGGCCGCACCGCCCAGGAAGCAGCAGCCCTCTTCGACGATGTCCTCGAGAACAAGGCTACCGAAGGCCAGAAGAACACCGTGCTTGCCAACGCTGCAGTGGCCATCCAGTGCATGGACCAGAGTCTGGACATACTCCAGGCGCTGGACATAGCCCGCGAGAGCCTCGAGAGCGGCAAAGCCCTTGCAAACTTCAAGAAATTCGTGGAACTGAACAGCTGAAATGGACATTCTTGACGAAATAACCGCGAATAAAAGGCTCGAAGTCGCCGAACTGAAGCGACGCCTGCCCTTGTCCCAGCTGCAGAGCAGGGTGGAGGCCGTTATGGAGAGCAATCCCCAGCCCTCTATGGCTGCCGCCCTGCTGGCATCGCCGACCGGCATCATCGCGGAATTCAAGCGCAAGTCGCCCTCGAAGGGATGGATAAAGGAAGACGGGGACGCATCATCAATACCCCTGAGCTACCAGCGCAACGGAGCGGCTGCCCTCAGCATACTGGCCGACAGCAAGTATTTCGGAGGCAGTCCGGACTTCATCCTGAAGGCCAGGGAGAGCGGAGTCGTGCTCCCCATCCTGTACAAGGAATTCGTGGTCGACCAGTACCAGCTGTATATGGCGCGTCTTTGCGGAGCCTCGGCAGTCCTGCTCATCGCAGCCGACCTGGGCAGGCAGGAGTGCGGACAGCTGATCAGGGCTGCACACGGGCTGGGGCTGGAAGTCCTGCTCGAGATGCACTCCGAAGCCGAACTCGAATATGCGGAGCTGGAGCCGGATATGTGCGGCATCAACAACCGCAATCTCGGCACTTTCGTGACGGACGTGCGCAACAGCTTCCGCCTTGCCGAAAAGCTGCCGGAAACTGCCGTGAAGGTCAGCGAAAGCGGCATCAGCAGCCCTGAAACCCTGGCAGCGCTCAGGCAGTGCGGCTTCCGCGGCTTCCTGATCGGAGAAATGTTTATGAAGGAAGAAGACCCCGGGTACGCTCTCGGACAATTGATCGCTGCGCTATGAAAATCAAGGTCTGCGGGATGCGCGACCCCGAGAACATACGCGCTGTGGAGGCTCTGGGAATAGACATTATGGGCTTCATCTTCTGGCCCGGGTCAGGCCGCTATGTTTCCTGCCTGCCGGATTATCTGCCGCAGGACTGCCGCAGGGCTGGAGTCTTCGTGGACGCGGATCCCGACGCCATCCTGGCTGCAGTGGAATCGTTCCGCCTCGACTACATACAGTTCCACGGCAAGGAAACCTCCGCACAGATGGCTGCAGTCCGGGACAGGGCCCGTGCCGTCAATCCTGCCATACGCATCATAAGGAGCCTGTCTGTGGCCGATGCTGAAGACCTGTGCAGGGCCGCTGCATACGAAGAAGTGTGCGACGTGTTCCTGTTCGACACCAAAGGCAGACTCCCCGGAGGCAACGGGCAGCAGTTCGACTGGAGCGTGCTGGAGCAGTACGACGGCCGCAAGCCCTTCCTGCTGAGCGGCGGCATCGGCCCCGACGACGCGGAGCGCATCAAGGCCTTCTCGGCCCCCGGATTCATCGGAATCGACCTGAACAGCCGCTTCGAGACAGCCCCGGGGCTCAAAGACGTGGCAGCCCTTGAAACATTTATAGAAAAACTGAGACAATGAACAAGATAGACAGATTATTTGCAGAACGCGGGGACCGCAAGCTCCTCTCGTTGTATTTCTGTGCCGGTGACCCGACATTCGAAGGAACGGCCGATGTGATAAGGGCGATGGAACGCCGCGGAATAGCTATGGTGGAGGTCGGTTTTCCGTTCTCCGACCCTCTGGCAGACGGCCCCGTGATCCAGACGGCAGCCACCAACGCCATCCGCAACGGAATGACCATCACTAAGCTGTTCGGCCAGCTCAGGGAAATCAAGGACGAGGTGTCGATACCGCTGGTGCTGATGGGATATCTCAACGTAGTGATGCAGTACGGTGTGGAAGAGTTCTTCCGCAGCTGCGCTGACAGCGGAGTGAGCGGAGTCATCATCCCCGACCTGCCGTTCAAGGACTATATGGAAGAAGTGAAGCCGATCGCGGCACGCTACGGCATACACGTCATTATGCTGATAACCCCGGAGACAGACGAAGAGAGGATAAGGTTCATTGACGACAATACAGACGGCTTCATCTATATGGTAAGCTCGGCGTCGATAACCGGAACCCAGAAGAGCTTCGACGAGCGCAAGCAGGAGTATTTCCGCCGTATCGACGCAATGAATCTGAAGCATCCGCGTATGATAGGCTTCGGAATAAGCAACCGCCAGACACTGGAGGCTGCCCAGAAAAACGCCGCCGGGGCCATCATCGGAAGCAAATTCGTCACTCTGCTGGAGCAGAGCGGCAGCCCCGACGAGGCCCTGGACAGACTGTTTGAAGCGCTGGCTTAGAGAACTATCTCGAAAGGAGAAGCCGGCATTCCTTCGGCATTGTAGAGGGTTACATCCTCACGGACGTAATTCTTCCACAGGAAGCGGACTTTCTTGGGATTCTTGATGCCGCCGACATAAAGGACTACCCTGTTGCCAAGGATGGTGGCGTTGACACGCTGATAGACCCCGTTCTCGTCAGATACGGCGAAACCCTTGATCTCGTCTCCCTTGATGACAAGACCGTTGCCGATTTCGCTGAAAGTGAGGTAAACCCTTCCGTCCTTCAGTTCAGCCTTGGTGCATTCCGGAGAAAGGACCACTGTCTCACCGTAGGCAGTCCTCATCGCACCCTTTGCGACACGTTCGGCCACCGGTTTCTTGTTGATGGGATGGATGTTGTTCCACGTTCCGATGTCGCAAGCTACTGCCAGTGCGGCGTTGGGAAGCATATGGGTGGCAAGCCTCTGGCCCTCACGGACGTTGGCCCAGCCGTCCTGCACGGGCAGGAAGGTCTTGGCAAGGTGGCTGGGCAGCTGGGCAACCAGGACGGGAAGGTTCTCGTCGCGGAAGTCCTTTCTCCAGGTGGTCATCATCCTGGCGAGGAATGAGCCGTATTCAGGAGTGTTGCCGCTGTTGGTCTCGCCCTGATACCAT
>JAGCFF010000199.1 GCA_017650285.1 Bacteroidales bacterium | reverse complement strand
CGGTTCTGAACGCCCAGTACAAGATAGGAGCCAACCGCTGGATCATCGATTTAACGGCCTCGCTCAACGGCTCTTCGAGGGTCTATGATTTTATGAAGGATCTGCGCGGAGCGGACGGGATGCTGCTCTATCCGGAAGGTCGCACGCCTGTCTACCCTCTGCTCTATGCCCAGATTACCAAGCGTTTCCGCGGCTTCGATATCTATGTGGGCGGCGAGAACCTCACAGGCTCTATGCAGATGGACCCGATAGTCGATGCAAGCAATCCCTTTTCCGGTACGTTTGATGCGGCTTCGGTCTGGGGCCCGCTGATGGGGGCTAAGTTCTATGCCGGATTCCGCGTGACAATATGGTCAAATCAATAAAAAATATTAAAATTGCAGTATGAAAAAGTTCATCACTATTATCCTGTTTGCTTTTCTGTGCATCGGCACATATACTGCCTATGCAGCAAAAGCTCCCAAGCAGACTGAGACTGTTACCTACACGGTGAACATGCACTGCCAGAACTGTGTCAACAAACTTACAGACAACCTTTCTTTCCTGAAGGGAGTTGAAGACTTCAAGATCTCCCTGAACAAGAAGACCATCACCATCAAGTTCGATCCCGAGAAGATACAGGAGAAGGAGTTTGTAGATACTATCGAAAAGCTCGGTTACACTGCCGATAAGCAAGAGCCGAAGAAAAAGAAGTAATCCCGATAACCGTTAATAAAAAAGCCTTCCCGCATAGCAGGAAGGCTTTTTTGTTTCAGCCTGACAAGCCTTATTTGATCTTGTAGGCTATCAGGGCTTCTCCGTGGCGGGCGTAAAGGACGCCGTCGTAGATAGAGAGGTGGGCCCAGAAAGGACCGGAACCCTTGTTGACCCTGACTTCGCTGACGGTCTTGAACTCCTTGCCGTCAGGAACCACGATGCCGATGGTGCCGCGGCGCTCGTCATAGCAGTAGAGAAGTCCGTCTGCATAGATGATAGATCCCTTGCCTTTGCCTGACCAGGCGGTAGAGTAGAGGGTCTTGCCGGTCTCCCAGTCGATGGCGCACCAGTTGCCTGCATTGTTGTTCACCCAGTTGGAACCGTAGATGACGCCGTTCACGAGGACATAGCCGCCGTGGTGGGTATCCAGTTCGTCGGTCTTCCAGATGCGTTTCACGCTGCGCATATCGTCGCTCAGCTGAAGCATATGGCCGCCGATGTCGTAACCCTGTGAGAAGAAGAGCTTGCCATCCTTGAAAAGGGCGCTGTTCGGCGGGATGTTGTCACCCTGGCCTCTGCCCCAGTCGCTGAAGGTCCACATAATCTCACCGTTTGCCGGGTCTACGCCGATAACGGAGCTGATGGTCGAACCGACTATCTGCTTCTTGCCCTTCCATTCGATGAGGGTGGGGCTCACGTATCCGCGGGCTTCCCTGAGGCTGCGGCTCTTCCATATTTCCTTTCCGGTGTTCTCATCGAGAGCTACCATCGTGGTGGTGTTTCCGCCGGGAGTGTAGATCACCTTGCCGTCGAATACCAGCGGGCATTCTGCCGTACCCCAGTTTCCGGTAGTGGACTTGTAGGTTGCAGTTCCGTCGACTTTCCAGATGATGTGGCCGTCCTTGACGTCCATGCAGACAACGTCACCGGCTCCGCTTATTACGAAGGCCTTGCCGTCGTGGATGGTGGGAGAGGTCCTGGTCTCAGGATAAGAATCTTTCCAGGGACGTCCGTAAGCAGTGGTGTAGAGGATCTTGCCGCTCTTGTCGAGGGCCATGAAGGTTTCCTGCTTCTGGTCTTCAGTCATACCGGTGACATAGATGCGGTCACCTACTACAGTGGCACTGGAATATCCCTTGCCGAGATCGACATTCTCCCAAAGTATCTGAGGGCCGTTGTCAGGCCACTTCTTGAGGAGTCCGCTCTCAGGGAACTGACCGTCGCGGTTGGGGCCCCTGAATCCCTGCGGAGTGCTCTGGGCCTTAGCCGGAAGGATGAAGATGGCTGCCAATGCGATGATTGAAAGTGCTTTTTTCATTGTTGTCTTAAAGTTTATTTAGTTGATAATTGCTTTCTGTATACTTCCTCCAGCTTTCCGGCAAGGACAGGGAAAGAGTATCTTTCCTTGGCCAGACGGATTGCGTTCGCCCTCCTGCTTTCGTACAGCTCCTTGTCCGAGAGAATCCTCTCGAGAGCTGCGGCGAGGCCTTCGGGGCTTTCGTCCTTGTAGAGGATCCCTCCGTCGGACACCGTCTCGGGGAATGATCCCCGCTCGGGCTCTACAACCGGCCTTCCTGCTGCGAAAGCTTCGCACACGTAAAGGCCTACTCCCTCGTTGAAGCGCAGGGGGACGCTGAGGACCGTGATGTTCCGGTAGAACTTGTGATGGGCTGCCGGAGAATAATCTTCCTCCAGGATGACATCATCCGTGAACGGTTTCAGGATGGAGAGCACCTTCGAGAGGAACTTCTTGTCAGAGCCTGTGAATCCTCCGCCTATCCTGAGCTTGAGATTCTCTATGGAGCCTTTTTCCTTGAGAATGACGAAGGCCTTGGCGAGGATGTCCAGTCCGTCCAGGTCGTTCATCCTGTAGAAGAAACCTATCGTCGGCTCAGAGGGCAGAGTATCAGAGGAATATCTTTCAATATCCGTGCCCGGATATATTACGGCGGGGGATAATCCGTTCATTTTGTCCGCCGCCACCTTCCTGTAGTATTCGCTGCAGGTGACGAAGGCATCGACCGAAGATGCGTGTTCGCGTATAGCCTCCCAGGCAATCGAGCTCCACTCTCCCTTGAGGCTGTCGATCCAGACTTCCTCGTCCTGTACGGAGCATACCACCGGCACGCCGAGCGCTTCCTTCACCGGAGCGGCTATTCCGATGAGCAGGGTGGACGAAAGATGTATTATGTCGGGTATCCCGTCTTCCTTGATCCACGATATCATCTCCGAGAGGTTCTTCCGGAAAGCACCGTCGGCACCGGTGATCATCGACATCGTCATTGCTTCCATACCTTCTGCGGATGTAGTTCCGGAAAGGGAGGCGGCCAACCCGAGGAACAGCTTCGACGAGGCGAAACGGTAGAGCCAGGCCGGCATATTGCCCTTCTTGAACATAGCCTCTTCCAGATAGTATGAGACGGCGGGGAAGAAGATGGGGACTCCTTCGGTGGCATACATCATCGGGAGGTACAGCGGCACGACCGTGACATCGTGTCCCGCCCTGATCAGGGCCTTGGCCTGGAGGGCGTCCCTGAAGCAGTTGCCGCAGTAGTATGAATCTCCCGCGCTGGGGCTTATGAACAGTATTTTCATATTCTAATCAGAGCCTTTCAAAGCCTGTCCTGTCATCTTCCGCACTGAACGGAACACCACAAATATACACAGTCCGGTGGTTATTATGCAAATGAGCCACGTCCAGGGAGATATGGCCCCGAATGACGATATCACGCTCACCACTGCCGACAGGAAGCCCAGGAGTACTGCCGCAGTGGGCAGCAAGGTGTTCTCGCGTACGAGGGATGCGGCTGTCTCGCTGTCGGGATAACCCAGCGCCCGCATCAGGGAGATGTCCTCTTTCTTGCGGGAGAGACGCTTGCGCACGCCTATTACGAAGCTTACTATTCCTATCACGAGCCCGATCGCACCTAGCATAAGGAAAATGGTAAGGTAGGTGTCCGTGACGGAGTTGAATATCCTCAGCCTTTCGGTGCAGGGGACGGCCCTTATGCCGTATTCGTTTAGGGCGGTCTCGAGGATGCCGCCTGCATCCGGGTTGGGCGACTTCACCAGCAGCACCCTGCTGCCGCGCTCGTTCCAATGCCCGCGGACTATGTCTCCAGGTATCAGCACGTTGCCCTGGAAGACCGTGTTGGGGAGGGTTCCGGCTATCACTACGTCCAGATTTTCGCCTGAAGGGCCAATGTAGTGCAGGGTGTCGCCGACGGCCATCATAAGGCTCCACATCAGGACGGTCTCGTCAGCCAGGCAATATATCGCATCACCCCGGCCCATCCTTTCCAGTACCTGCCCGTCGTCTTTCAGGCCGAACATATTGTCCTTTATGCGGAATCCTGACGCCAGCAGGTCTTCGGGGTTGAACCCAAGTATGGCGGGAGTGGTTATCTTGTTGAGGTTGAGGCAGCTGGCGTCATCGCCGTCCACAAGGGTGAGCTGCATCACGCCAGCGTCATCGCCGAGTCCCTGCAGGTTCAGGGGCAGGCGGCCCTGCGGAGTGGAAATGTCGTGCTGCAGGGGAACTGTAAGGTCGCACCAGAGGTCGAAGCCGCCGGTGGCACCTTCGAAGGCCCGCTTGTCGGAGAAGTCCTTCCGGTTGAGTCCCACTGCGAAGGTTATGAATACCCCGAGGGCGAGAGTGACCATACCGGTCATCACCTCGGGGAGAGAATGGCTCAGCGACTGTCTCGAGAAAGCGCTCTGCGAGACTGCGGCCGGATCTTTCCTGCGGAGTATGGCCCTTGTCCACAGAAGACCAGCGGCAAGGCAGAGGCAGCCGGTAAGTATGAACATCACTACCGAAGCGGACTTCATGATGAACCCTGCGGCGGCACAGATGGCCAGGGCTGCTGTGCATACAGCTGCGGGAATGAAGCCGGCGGTTTTCCCGGTTGCGGACGGGACGGCCGCCTTCTTGAACAGGGCCTTCCTTATGGCAAGGAAAACGACGGCGGCAGCCAGCAGCAGTCCGGAAATGATTCCGGCAGCCAGCGCCAGGCCCCTGGGGTGAAGCGAGAACCCGTCTGTATGGGTCGCTCCGCTCCATATATTGCCCAGCAGGAAGATGATGCCTCCGGCATAGAGCAGGGCGATGATGATTCCCGCAAGCGCTCCGAATCCGGCCGCAGGAAGAGCCTCACGGGCGAGGATGCGGGCAATGTCGCGGTTGGAATAGCCCACGGCGTTCATTACAGAGAATTCACCGGCCCTGGCAGCATACATCTCGCCGAGGGGACTGTACATCAGCAGCAGGGCTGCCAGTATGATGAAGCATCCCAAAGCCAGGAAGAGGCCTCCGAAGTCGACTCCGCCCACTGCGTTGGAAAGGGCTTCGTCGCGGGGCTGGACCACAGAGACAGGGAAGTCTGCTGCGGAGACGGACGACAGAACGGAAGCCGGAGAGGCGGTGCGGATCTGGGTGGCTTCGCCCCAGTCGGCTGCCCACTCGGAGCGCATCAGCGAGTAGGGAAGAAGTATCTTGGGCGTCGACCTGTATGTGCTCCAGTAGTCTTCGTCGTCATCGCTGATCCTGCTCATATCTATGGGCAGGTCGCTGTCCCAGTCGGAGCAGCTCTCCGAGTCGGAAAGCCCGGGGAAATCGGCGCTCAGATGCGCGTCGCGGGCGAATTCGGCTATCGGAACTATCTTGCTTACAGGAATCGAAACAGTCTTTTCCTGCAGGTTCTTGAGTCCGTCGGACACGAAATAGGAAACAGAGATCACATCGCCGGCCCTTGCTCCCAGCCGGGTCGCGGCCCAGTCCGAAAGTATGGCGCCTTCGACTTCCTGTCCGTTCCAGATGTCGAGCGCCGTGGCGAAGGAGTAGGGTACCGACCTGCCGTCCTTCCGGATGTCGTTGACCAGATAGGAGAAGAGGCGGTTGGGGCTGTCGCACTGAGCACTCAGCTTGTCAACCAGCCCGGCCTTGATGAAGACTCCGTCGGAAGTGATGCGGCCCGAATCGTACCTGATGCCGAGACTGCCGGCTGAGAGGGAGGACAGCCTTTGTGCGGGTACGTCTTCAGGGGAGAGTATGACATTCAGCTTGTCGCCGAGGGAGAGCAGTTCGCAGAGTTCCTTCCTCGACACGAAGACGTTATAAGGAATCACCTGACCGTTGCGGAGGCTCAGGTTGCCTCCGTGTGCTGCATCGACCGTGGTGCTGAAAGCAAGCCTCATCGATGTCGAATACCTGCTGGTGACGAAGAGCGACGAAGACGGGATCAGCCCGTTGTCAGGCAGTCTGAGGACTATGTCCTGTCCTGTGAAATCTCCAACTTTCCTTGCGAACTCTTCATTCACCGCTATGCTGCCTTCGGGAATAGGGGAACCGTCCGGAAGGACATCCATACCCCATACCGTCACCGGATAGAGCTTTCCCATATAGGACACGAAGCCGTCGGAGAGCAGCACGGCCCTGGATTCGGGGCCGAGGGACAGTTCCTTCATTGCTTCGGTGCCCAGGAAGCCGTCGGCGCAGACTACCACCGACCTGGTGTCGTACAGGCGGTCGGTCACCCTCAGCTGGAGCGATTTCCTTACGGAATCTCCAACTATCAGAGAACCTGTTATCACGGCTACGCATATGGCAGTGGCGACGGCCACCATCAGGTAGAAGTTCCGGTAGCGTCTGCGGCAAGCTGATATGAGTTCTTTAAGAGTCAATTCAGTCCTGCTTGTTGTTGAGTCTGTATAATGAAACCTGCCTGTCGGCCAGGGCCGCAACTTCTTCGGAATGGGTCACCATCACGACGCCTGTGCGGAAGTCCCTGCTGACGGTCTTGAGCAGCCTTGCTATGTTGAGAGCGTTGTCGTGGTCCAGCTGGCCCGTAGGCTCGTCGGCCAGGATGATTCTCGGCTTCATCACGAGGGCGCGGCACAGTGCGACCCTGGCCGCCTCGCCGCCTGAGATGCTTTCGGGATACCTCTGCCCAAGTTCTGATATGCCGGTGTATTCCAGCAGATGCCTTGCATACTGGACCGTGTCTTCAGACGCCTCCTTGTTCCCTGCGAGGGCAGGCAGCAGCACGTTCTGCAGGACTGACAGTTGCGGCAGGAGCCTGTGGTCCTGGAACACGAATCCTATCTTGCGGTTCCTCAGGCCGGGAAGGTCCCTGCATCCGGAGATGTCTTCCGAGTCGATGAAGCACTTGCCGGAGTCGGGCTCCAGGAGGCTGCCCATAATTCTCAGCAGAGTGGTCTTTCCCGAGCCGGAAGGGCCGGTGACTGCGAGGAATTCACCCTCGGCGAGAGTGAGACTCACATCCTGCAGCACTGTGCGGCTCTGGCCTTCTCCGTCACCGTAGCTTTTGCATATCTTGTCGAGTACCAGTATATCCATATTCAAATCAGATGCTTTATGATCCGAAGCAAAGGAGAGTTCCCTTCGCTGTCACTATATAGAACCTTCCCTCCGAAACGGCGGGGCAGGTGAGTATGTCTTCTCCGGTGTCGTATTCCCAGGTCACTTTGCCGCTGTCCTTGTCGAGGATGGACACTATGCCGCTCTTGGTGCAGACAAGTATTCCGTTGCGGCACTCCAGCGGCGAGCTTTCGCCGGTCGGCCCCTTGAGCATAGTCTCCCACCTGACAGAGGCGTCTTTCCTCGAGACGCAGGTCAGAGACCTTCCTCCCGAGAAGAAATAGACGTTGTCGCGTCCGACTGCTGGCAGGCCAATGAAAGAAGCGTCGTCGGCGCTGCGTGTGCGGTGGATCTTCTCATTTGAAGTGATGTGGCCTTTGTCGATGGTGAGATGGTAGATGTTTCCGCCGTAGTCCCCGATGTACGCATCGTTGCCTATGAATACCGGGGATGCGGGCAGGTACATATCCAGCATCAGGCTGTCGGTCTGGACGCCCTTGCGGGTGTCGACCACCCTGAGCCACTGGTCGCATCCGCCGTAGCAGATGTAACCGTCGAGTACCGCGGCCGCGCCGTTGAGGTAGTAGCCCGATTCGAACTTCGACAGCAGCTGCCCGTCCTTGCGGCGGACGGTGTACATATAGTTGTCGTAGCTGCCGAAAACGACAGCGTCGTCATCTCCGTAGGAAGTCAGCATAGGCGGGGCGGAAATCTGCCCTTCGGTCCAGAACTCCCACAGCGTGTCGCGGCTTGCAAGCCCGATGGCCAGCAGGCAGCCGTCGATGGTGCCGATGTAGATAGTGGTGTCGACGATGAGGGGAGTGGCTTCGATGAATGTGGAGAAGTCCTTTGAGAATACTTCCTGGCCGTCTGCGTCAACTGCCCGCAACAGTCCCCTTCTTCCCACGGTATAGATGGTTCCGTCCTTGACGAGTGGAGAAGCCACGGTACGCTGGCCGGTGGTAGTGGACCAGAGCAGCCTGGGCTCGGCAGGCAGCGCCCTGCGGGTCGATCCGGCAAGCGAACCGTCGCCGCGGAAGACCGTCCAGTCGCCGGCAGCTGAGCCGGAAGCAGAACCGCCTTCACCCTTGCAGGCAGCCAGCAGCACCACGGCGGCCATCAGTATGGCAGCAGCTGCAGTCCGGTATGTCTTCGTTCCTGTCATCGATGTCCTGTCAATGTTCCAGACTCAGGGCTCCTGTAGGGCAGAGAGAGGCGATGTCCTCCGTCACATTGGAGTAACTTTCTTCAGGAAGGATCACCTGCATCCCGAAGCCCCTGCCGCGGAAGGTGAAACCGTCTTTTGTGTTGTAGACGCAGAGTCCGCAGCGTATGCACTTCGAGGGTTCGTAGACCAGACTCTCCGTTATGTTCCTGGCCGCCTTGAAAGGCTGCAGCGAGCTGACTCCGAAGCGCGGGGTCTTGATCTTGAGAGCCGTGGCCACATCCCGGAGGGTGCAGCCGTCCTTCGCCAGGCAGGCGCAGTGCAGGCAGGTGGATTTCGTGGTTACGCTTTCCTTGAGCCGTGCCTTCTCTGCAGCAGAGAACATTCCCAGCCTGGACGAGAAGGCTTCCTTGCTGAACCTGGAGGCCAGTTCCGGCTTCGCTTCGGCCGGTATGTCTTCCATCGCTGCAAGTTCTTTCACGATGGCCTTTATCTGTACGTGGGCATCCACCGTCCCTCTGCGGCATACTTTCTCGCAGGGACCCTTGCAGCCGTCGCAGGGAAGCTCCGTAAGGGAGAAGGCCGAGGCCAGGATGCTTCTGGCCATCTTGAGATTGCCCTTGTCGTACTGACAGAGCATTTCTCCTATGTCGAGACCTGACGGGCAGGCGATGGTGCAGGGAGCTTCGCAGTCGGCCCTGTGGTCGCTGAGCAGCAGTTCTACGGCCAGCTTGCGGGTCTGCTGCACTTCCTCGCTGCAGGTGTCGATCTTCATCCCTTCGGAAGGGTAGGTCGAGCAGGACGGCATCATCTGGCCGTTGTCCTCGTTGCGCACCATACAGACCATACAGGACGGCTTATGCTCCGCACCGGGGGCGAAGCACATCGAAGGGATGTCGGCTCCCGCCTTCCTGCAGGCCTCCAGAACGGTCTCGTCAGGAGCAACCTTTGTCTGTTTTCCGTCTATATATATGTTCATTGCTGCAGAACTGTCTTTATGGGTACTTTCTTTATCGCGTCGTAGCTGCATTCGTCGATGCAGAGTCCGCACTTGGTGCACTTGTCAGTGTCGATAGAATGCTTCTCGTAGGGAGTGTAGCGGATGGCATCTGCAGGGCAGGCCTTCGAGCACTTTGTGCAGCCCGTGCAGTCGTCGCTCACCTGATATACCACCATATCCTTGCAGGTGCCGGTGCGGCATATGCCCTGGAAATGCTCTAGGTATTCGTTGCGGAAATACTTGAGGGTCGACAGCACAGGGTTTGGCGCGGTCTTGCCCAGTCCGCAGAGGGCGGACTTGCTGATGCTCTCGGCAAGATATTCCAGGTCTTCCAGGTCCTTCTCCTTTCCCTTGCCGGTGCATATGCGGTCCAGGATATCCAGCATACGCCGGATTCCGACGCGGCAGAAAGTGCATTTGCCGCAGGACTCGCCCGAAGTGAAAGTGGTGAAGTATCTGGCCACATCCACCATACAGCTGTCCTCGCCGAGGACGACCAATCCTCCTGAGCCCATAATGGCTCCGAGTCCGTTCAAGGCTTCGTAGTCGACGGGTGTGTCGCAGAGGGATGCGGGGATGCAGCCTCCGGAAGGTCCGCCGGTCTGCACGGCCTTGAGCGCCGCTCCGCCTTCCACGCCTCCGCCTATGTCTTCGATGATCTGGTTGAGGGTGGTTCCCATAGGAACCTCGATGAGGCCGCCGTGGTTTACCTTGCCCACCAGGGCGAACACCTTGGTGCCCTTCGAACTCTCAGTGCCGATGGCCGAATATGCAGCAGCCTTGTTACGTATGATATATGGAACCTGGCTGAGCGTCTCTACGTTGTTGATGAGAGTGGGACAGCCGTTGAGGCCGCTGACTGCAGGGTAGGGAGGCCTGAGGTTCGGGAAGCCCCTCTTTCCCTCTATGGAATTGATGAGGGCGGTCTCCTCTCCGCAGACGAAAGCGCCGGCACCCTCGAACACGCTGATCTCGAAATCGAAGCCGGTGCCCATTATGTCTTTGCCGAGGAACCCGCGGTCGCGGTACATCTGAAGGGCCTTCCTGGTCCTGATGACGGCCTGGGGGTATTCTGCCCTTATGTAGAAGATGCCTTCCGCGGCACCGACGGCGTAGGCCGCTATTATCATTCCTTCGATGACCCTCATAGGGTATGACTCGAGGAGAATTCGGTCCATAAATGCACCGGGGTCACCCTCGTCACCGTTGCAGATGACATATTTCACAGGGTTGTCCCGGTCGGCCACCATACTCCATTTGCGGCCCGAAGGGAAACCGCCGCCTCCGCGTCCGCGAAGGCCGCTGTCGAGTATCTCGCTTATAACTTGCCCGGGAGTCATTTGGGTGAGTGCGCGCCTGAGCGCCTCGAGCCCTCCGCAGGCTACGTATTCTTCTAAATCGAGGGGTGCCATATGTCCGTATCCCTCGGTGGACACCCTTTTCTGGGATGTCAGGAAATTATTGATGGTGCGGGTCCTCTCGCCGGGCTCCTTCCAAACGTCGCTGTTCCAGACGGTGTCGTTGTGCAGGTGGTCGAGGCT
>JAGCFF010000198.1 GCA_017650285.1 Bacteroidales bacterium | reverse complement strand
CGGGATATGCTTCTGCTATTGAAGCGGCCGATTCGGCTCCTGCCAATTTGGAAATGATGGACCTGGTGTTTGTATAGCCGCTCAATCTGTCGGATTTAATGGTTTGAGAAGGAGTGGTAACGAATAAGTCAGTACACTTGATCTTTCCTGCCTCATTGCTCCATTGTACGTAAGTCTCCGAATTGCCATTCTTGGCATTATGCAGCGCCATTACCAGGCCGTGGCCGAAGCCGGCATCCTTCTCGGTAATGGCATCATCTCTGGCAGCCTTGTCGGGATCGGTATAATTATGATTGACATATACTATGATGCCGACTATGTGAGTATCAGGGTTGGCAGGGCGGAGCCTTCCATATGTGCCGTCACTCCAGAGAGGATCTCCCAATTGAGGACGGAAGTCGATTGAACGGTTGACATTGTATTTATTGTTGGGCGCCAGAGTAGCCGCATTGTCCGAGAACTCGATTTTCCTGTCACCTACTGTAAGAGAAAAGTCACCTGCGGTTTGTCCTCCAGGGATTACGGCCATAAAGCTCACCTTGAAATCCTGTTCATCTGGCAGTGCTATGAATCTGGTCCTTGCCGTTGTCGTACCCAGGGTAGTGGTCAGATCCACAAGTGCCTCACCGCCCTCGACAGGATGGGATCCATCGAAGTGGAAAGTGACATTGACATCCAGGAAGGTGGCACGCTGGTGAAGTGTAGCCGACTCGGTGGACATTGTCACTTCATCATCGTTCGTGGTAAACAGGCTGTAATGCTCGACTGCTTCCCGCAAAGCCGTGCTTCCTTCAGGCACGCTGCCCACTATGGCTGATGCATAGGTGCTTTCGTCTGTGTTGTCGGCGTGTATCAGTGTGACTTTCAAAGGAGTGTCGCCGTCAGGCTGTCCTTTTTCAACCAGGTAGGACAGATTACCGGACCAGATATTGCCATTCTGAGTCAGATCGCCGTAGATATCTGTTCGGTCGCCAAGTCCTACGACATGGAGCTTGTCTCCAGCCTTGAACTGATAGGTTCCCTCAGCATAGGAAACCTTCGTGCCCTCTGTATGGACCGTGAGGCTGAAGGGAATGGTAGCCCGTTCGCTGACAGGGATGACTTCCTCTTCTGTTGTTATGGGTGTTGTGGGCTCCAGTTCCTGGCATGCTGCAGCAAGAAGGATTGCCGTGCAAATGGCAAGAAGGCGGATGGAAAATTTCTCAATCATAATCTTGGCCCTCCGTTATTAAATGTCTCCACCATCCTCTACGCCGCTCTCTCCAAAATCGAAAGTAGAGGAGAAGCTTTCAACCATAAAATTGCTCTCAACCTGAATATCTATGGTTTCAGTTTGCGGAGCAACATAAGGACAGAGATTTCTATTGTTGTGCGTATTCATTGTTTTCGTCAATAAAGGCGTGTAAAAATAAATAAAAATAGTTAATGCCGAATCGTCCATCGTGTTATTATCCAATAATTGAGGAGATTTGTTTACCTTTATGGTGCGAATAATCACTTATTTAATCTATAACTATGAAGAGATTTTCAATCATCGCACTCATCGCTGCAGTAGCTTTCCTGAGTGCTTGCGGCCCCAAGGACCCCGGTCTGAAGGACGCTTACAAGAAGTATTTCAAAATCGGTGTCGCCGTTACCGAACGTAACGTGGCAGACTCCCTCCAGGCAGCCATCATCCTCAAGGAGTTCAACAGCGTTACCGCTGAGAACTGTATGAAACCCGGCGAGATCCATCCCCAGGCAGGCGTATGGAATTTCGAGAAGGCCGACGCCATCGCAAACTTCTGCCGTGAGCACGGCATCAAGATGCGTGGCCACAACCTTGTATGGCACAGCCAGTTCGCTACCTGGATGTTCACCAAACACGACGAGAACGGCAACCCCGTAGTGGAGCGTGACGCAAAGGGTGACACCGTATGGGTTGAGAGACCTGCATTCGGCCGCGGCGGTTTCCCCGGCTTCGGCGGTCAGAGGCCTAACGGCGGTGCACGCCCCAATGGCGCTCCCGCAGTCCAGGTGACCAAGGTTCCCAAATATGTTGCTGCCAGCAAGCAGGAGTTCTACGATTCACTCAGGGTTCACATCAACACCGTTGTAAACCGCTACAAGGACGTCATCTACTGCTGGGATGTAGTGAATGAGGCTATGAGCGACGCAAACAACCCGGATGCTCCCTATGAGGATATGTTCCGCAAGTCACAGGCATATCAGCTCTGCGGCGACGAATTCATCAAGAACGCATTCATCTGGGCCCACGAGGCCGATCCGAACGCCGGACTGTTCTACAATGACTACAGCGCCTGGACTCCTTCGAAGAGAACATACATCTACAAGATGGTCAAGAAACTCCAGTCAGAAGGCGCTCCTATCACCGGCATCGGTATGCAGGGCCACTACAATATCTTTGACAACCCGACTCTCGAGGATTTCGAGACAGCCATCAAGATGTATCTCGAGCTTGTCGACGACATCCAGATCACCGAATTCGATATCCGTATCAACGAAGAGGCAGGCGGCGGACTGCAGTTCAGCCGTGGCGAAGGCCAGGTATACACTGAAGAAATCCAGCAGAAGCAGGCCAAGAAGTACGAGGATCTCTTTGAGATCATGCGCAAGTACAGCAAGAACATCTCCAGCGTGACCTTCTGGAACCTCAGCGACCGCGATTCTTGGCTCGGCGCCAACAACTACCCGCTTCTTTTCGACAGCGAGTACCAGCGCAAGCCTGTTTACTACACCGTCCGCGACTTCAAGAAGAAAAAATAAGCCGTAATACTTACTGACAAAAAGACAGCGGGACAAACCTTATCGTTTGTCCCGCTGTTTTATTTAAGAGTGAGAATGTCTCTTAATACTCTTCCTCGTTAAAAAAGAAATCGTCCTTGGTGGGATAATCAGGCCAGATGTCTTCGATAGAGTCATATACTTCTCCGTCATCTTCAAGGTCTGAAAGATTCTCGATTACTTCAAGGGGAGCTCCTGAGCGAGTGGCGTAATCGATCAATTCGTCTTTGGTGGCAGGCCACGGTGCATCTTCAAGTTTTGAAGCAAGTTCAAGTGTCCAATACATTTCTTATAGTGTTTAATTATTGTGTTTTTACAAAAGGGCTGCAAAAATATATGAAATTCTATAATACACAATAAAAAAAATGAAAAATGTTATGGCAGCCATTTGTCTTCTTCGCAACCTTCTGAGATACAGAGGAATCTAGCCAATACGAAAAGGTAGTCGGAAAGCCTGTTGAGATAAATCTGGGCCTGGCGGTCGACATCTCTGAGTTCTCCGATGGCAACGACGCTCCGTTCGCAGCGGCGGCATACGGTGCGGGCCACGTGGCATTCGGCGGCTGCGAAGGGACCGGCAGGGAGGAGGAAGGTCTTCTGCGGCGGCAGAGCGGCAGTCATCCTGTCAATTTCAGCTTCCAGGAATGTGACTTCAGATTCGTCCAGGGCCTTGAGCTTGGGGCAGAATTTCTCGGTGGCGAGATGTGCGGAGACGTTCATCAGGCTGACCTGTATGCGGCGCAGGGGAATGTCCTCTGAAAGCTTGCTGCGCAGTATGCCCAGATGGCTGATGAGTTCGTCGATGTCGCCGTAGGCCATAACTCTGGCGCTGGCCTTGCTTACCCTTGAACCGTCAGCCAGGCTGGTGGTTCCCTTGTCTCCTGTCTTTGTATAAATACCCATAGTGAAAAGTCTTGTCGTTATGCTAAAATAGCGAATACTTGAGACAATTGAAATATAATTTGTAATTTCGCAATACTATGGCTTACAATAAAATTGAAGAATACGATCCCGAGGTGACGGAGCAGCTCGCCGCCCATTATGCCGAGATACTTCGGCTGCTCGGCGAAGACCCCGGGCGCGAAGGTCTTCTGAAGACTCCGGTGAGGGTTGCCAAATCAATGCAGTTCCTGACCAAAGGCTACGACGAAGACCCTGCTGAGATACTCAAGTCCGCGCTGTTCAAGGAAGAATACAAGCAGATGGTCGTCGTCAAGGACATAGAGCTCTACTCTATCTGCGAGCACCATATGCTTCCCTTCTACGGCAAGTGCCACGTGGCGTACATTCCCAACGGATATATCACAGGTCTGAGCAAGGTGGCCAGGGTGGTCGAGACTTTCGCCCGCCGCCTGCAGGTCCAGGAGCGCCTGACCGTCCAGATAAGGGATTGCATCCAGGAAACCCTCCAGCCTCTCGGCGTGGCCGTGGTGATCGAGGCGGCCCATATGTGTATGCAGATCCGCGGCGTGCAGAAGCAGCATTCCGTGACCACGACTTCGGCCTTCACGGGCATATTCTTGAAATCTGAAAAGACCAGGGCGGAATTTCTGACCCTCATAGGCAAATAGGTTATGAACATTGTAATAGCAGGTGCAGGAGAAGTTGGCTGCCATCTGGCGAAGATGCTGGCCGGTGAGAACCACAACCTGTCGGTAATCGACAGCGATTCCGGCCGTCTGGCCACCATCAGCGAAGAAGCCGATGTGGTGACCATCCAGGGCAATCCCACATCTATAGAAACCCTCGAAAGGGCAGGGGTGAAGACCGCTGACCTTTTCGTATCCGTGTTCCCCGATTCCGACCAGTATGTCAACATAGTCGCCGCTATGCTCGCCAAGCAGATGGGAGCGGCCAAGGTCACTGCCCGCATCAACAATGCGGAATATCTGAGCCACGAGAACAAGCTCCTGTTCACCGACCTCGGAATCGACCTGCTGTTCTACCCTGAGAAAATTGCAGCGTCCGAGATCCTCGAACTGATCAAGCAGGCCGAGACCTCCGAGTTCGCCGAGTTTGCCCACGGCAAGCTCCAGCTCATCGTCTTCAGGCTTGAGGAGTATGCTCCGCTGATCGACAAGACCATCCTGGAATATGTCACCGACAAGGATTTCCCTCCTTTCAGGATAGTTGCAGTCTCCAGGGGAGACCAGACTCTGATCCCCAACGGCGAAACCCGTTTCCGTCTCCACGACCAGGTATTCGTCGTCACCAAGAAAGAAAATATAGACCTTGCCAGGAACATTGCAGGAAAGGTGGATTTCCGCATCAGGCGTCTTGCCATCCTGGGCGGAGGAAGGATTGCTGAGATGGTGGCCGAGAAAGCCGAGAAGTTCACCGACGAGGTGAAGATCATAGAAAGCGATCCCGACCGCTGCGTCGAACTTTCATCAAGGCTTAACAAGACCTTGGTGATAAACAACACGACGAAGAGCGGCAATTTCTTCTACGACGAGAACATCAAGGACTACGATGCGTTCCTGGCGCTGACTCCCAATTCAGAAGCGAATATACTCGCCTGCGCCTCGGCCAAGAGGCTGGGCGTGATGAAGACTATCGCAGAGGTGGAGAACCTGGATTATATCCGTCTAGCCGAGGAGATGGGTGTCGACGCTGTCGTCAACAAGAAGCTCATCACCGCGGGCCGAATATTCCGCTTCACTCTCAGCAACAAGGTCCGTACTATAAAATGCCTGTCAGGATCGAACGCCGAGATTCTCGAGTATATGGCGAATCCCGGCAGCCCGATCACAAAGAAGCCGCTCAAGGACCTCAATTTCCCCGACGGTGCCATCATCGGCGGCGTGATACGCGGCAGCGAGTCGATGATCGCAGTCGGTTCTACACAGATCAATGCCTATGACAGGGTGGCTGTATTCGCGCTGCCTTCTGCCCTCAAGGATGTAGACAAGTTTTTCCTGTAGACTGAAGCGGTTATCCCGTATTCCAGTCTCAGGTAGCGGTTCAGGGTCTTTGCAGACCCGAACCCGCATTTCATTGCCATTTCCTCCAGACGCAAACGCCTGTTTTCTGCCAGAGGGGCTATCCTCAGGAAATGCTTTACCCTGAAAGAGGCGACATACTCCCTCCACCGGCAATGCCGGCAGATGGACAGTGCCTCCGTGATATAGGTCCTGTTGGTGCCAAGTTCAATGGCCAGGTCCCTTTTCGAGAAGTCCTGTTTGAGAAACAGTTGCTTTTCGCGTACAACCTCGTCAGCGCGCTCCATCAGCTTTTGCAGCTTGATTCTTCGCAATCTCTCTCTTCTTCTTGTCCGCTTGAACCATTTCATCGTGTCGAATGTCGTTTTTATATTTCTTACACCATTCTCCGGGTGTCATCCCGGTGTATCTCGTAAATGCAGTGTTGAAAGTCGTCATTGACTGGAAACCTGACTTGGAAGCCATCGTGGAGATGTCGATCTTGGGATTCCTCATATATAGGTCCATGGAGTCCCTGACACGGTACCAGTTTATGAACTGGCTGAAATTCTTCTTGAAATGGGAATTGATCACCCTCGACAGATAGGATTTGTTCGTGTTCAGATAATCTGCCACATCGATGATCTTGATGTTGGGGTTGAGGTACGGCTTTTCTTTCTCGAGATAGTCCATTAAACTCTCGCAGATGGCCTGATGGTTATCGCACAGGAGGGCTCCCGTGGTGCCTAAGTCTTCGTCCGCAATCATCTCCGGGCTCAGATAGGGCCTTACGGGAGCTTGGGATTCAGACCGTTGAAGATTTCGGGTGCGTTTGAAAAGGTAAACGCAGATGACCGCCAGAACTACTGAAATGAGGGCGGCAACAAGGAATAGTGTTAAATACATTGTTAGGTTTTTTGGCGAAATATACTAATCTATGCTTCGCCAAAAATTCAACAATGGATTGTGCCGTAACGATTTTTCCAAATACAAGAATGGAAAAACAAATCTTATTTTTTGATTTGTTCGAAACCTTTGCCAAACACGCCGCTGACGTTGTTTACGGACACGAAGGCTGTGTCGTCGACTTTCTTGATGATTTTCAGAATTTGACTTGATTCCTGTTTTCGGGCGACGACTGTGACGATTTCACTCTCGGTGTGGGTGTACCAGCCTTCGCTGTGGATGGCTGTCACACCGCGGTGAGCCTCCTGAGTGATGGCATCTGCAATCGCGGCGTACTTCCTTGAGAAGACCATTATCTGCACGCACTGCTTGTTACCGTTCAGGAACAGGTCGAGAGTATAGCTGAAGACGGCCGAGGTCACAAAACCGTAGATGACTGTGGCCAGCCTGGTGCCGAAAGTTCCGGCAGAGGGGATAAGCAGGGTTGAAGATATGATCAGCACGTCGATGGCCACGATGATGCTGCCCGGGGAAATGCTCCTGTATTTGTTGATGATCAGGGCGATGATGTCAGTGCCTCCGCTGCTGCCTCCCTGGGTGAAGGTGATGGCGATTCCGATGCCCGAGAGGGCTCCGCCGAAGAGGGCGCAGGTGAGCCTTCCGTTCTCGTGGGCGAATTCATTGATGAAGTCGGAAGGGATGACTCCCGGCATCACCCTGAACAGGATGGTGGTCACGATCACCGCGAAGATGGTCTTGGCGCCGAAACTGCGGCCGAGGATCTTCAGGGCAACGGCCAGCAGGACCGCATTCACTATGAAATATGTATAGCTGATCTTGAATCCCGTGGCATACTGTATTATGGCTCCAAGTCCGGAAACGCCGCCGCCTACCATATTGTTGGGAAGCAGGAAGACGCTCCACGCCGATACATAAAGCAGCAGCCCCAGGAATATGATGGTGTATTCCTTGACCGCAGTCCAGAAAGTCCGTTGCGTCAGCATACTACGTTGATGATCTTGGAAGGAACTACGATGATCTTCCTGATGGTGCCTCCGTTCAGGTATTTTGCAGTCCTCTCGTCGTTGCGCACGGCGTCAGCAGTCTCCTGCTGAGAGAGGCTCTTGGACAGGGTGATCTTGAAACGGAGCTTGCCGTTGAACGATACCGGATATTCGAAAGAGTCTTCGACGGTGAATGCCGGGTTGAACTCGGGGAAGCTTGCGTAGGTGATGGTCTCCTTGTGGCCGAGCAGGCTCCAGAGCTCTTCGGCGACGTGGGGCGCGAACGGAGAGATGAGGATGACCATCGGCTCGAGGATCTCCCTCTTGTTGCAGCCGAGTGAAGCCAGGTCGTTCACGGCGATCATAAAGGCGCTGACGGTGGTGTTGAACGAGAAATGCTCGATGTCCCAGGACTCCTTCTCTATGAGTTTGTGGAGAGTCTTGAGTTCCGCCGGGGTGGCCTTTTCGTCGCTGACGCAGAATTCTCCGGCCTCGTTGAGGAACATACGGTAGAACTTGCGCAGGAAACGGTGGACTCCGTCGATGCCTTTGGTGTCCCAGGGCTTGCTCTGCTCCAGAGGACCGAGGAACATTTCGTACAGGCGTAGCGTGTCGGCTCCGTAGTCGGCGCATATCTTGTCGGGGTTGACCACATTGTACATCGACTTGCTCATCTTCTCGACGGCATAACCGCAGATGTATTCTCCGTCTTCGAGGACGAACTCGGCGGTGGCGTATTCGGGCGACCAGGCCTTGAAGGCTTCGAGGTCGAGGCGGTCGTTGTGCACTATGTTTACGTCAACGTGGATTTCGGTGGTGTCGTACTGGTCCTTGAGACCGCAGGATACGAATTTGTTGGTGCCCTTGATGCGGTATACGAAGTTGCTGCGGCCCTGGATCATTCCCTGGTTGATGAGCTTCTTGAAAGGCTCCTGCTCGCATACATAGCCGAGGTCGTAGAGGAACTTGTTCCAGAAGCGGGAATAGATCAGGTGGCCTGTGGCGTGCTCGGTGCCGCCTATGTAGAGGTCGACATTGCGCCAGTATTCGTCTGCCTGGCGGCTGACGAGGGCCTTGTCGTTCTTCGGGTCCATATAGCGCAGGTAGTAAGCGCTGCTGCCTGCGAAACCGGGCATCGTGCTCTTCTCGATGGGCCAGCCTTCGTAGGTCCAGTCTTTTGCCCTTGCCAGCGGCGGTTCGCCGGTCTCGGTGGGTTTGAATTCGTCAATCGAGGGAAGTTCCAGCGGAAGCTTGTCCTCAGGCATCGGATAAGCGGTTCCTTCCTTGAAATAGATGGGGAAGGGCTCACCCCAGTAGCGCTGGCGTGAGAAGATGGCGTCGCGCAGACGGTAGTTGATCTTGCGCTTGCCGATACCCTTGCTCTCGACATAGTCGATTGCGGCAGGGATGGCCTGCTGCACGGTCATTCCGTTGAGGAAACCGGAGTTGCACATAATGCCTTCCTTGGCGTCGAAACTTTCTTCGCTCACGTCGCAGCCCTCGATCAGCGGGATGATCGGAAGGTTGAACTCGCGTGCGAAAACGTAGTCGCGGCTGTCGTGGGCCGGAACTGCCATAATTGCGCCGGTACCGTAGCCTGCCAGTACATATTCTGAAATCCAGACAGGCACTCTGTCGCCTGTAAGGGGATTGACTGCATAAGAACCGCTGAAGACACCGGTGACGTGACGGGTCTCGGCGATGCGCTCCCTCTCGGTCTTCTTCTTGGCGGCTGCAAGATAAGCCTCGACAGCTTCCTTCTGCTCGGGGGTGGTGAGTTTTCCTACCCAGTCGCTCTCGGGAGCGAGCACCATGAAGGTCACTCCGAAGATGGTGTCGGCACGGGTGGTGAAGATCACCATATCATATTCCTTGTCGCCGTTGTATACCTTGAATGTCATTTCCGCTCCCTGAGAACGGCCGATCCAGTTGCGCTGCATCTCCTTGAGGGAATCGGTCCAGTCGAGACCGTCGAGTCCGCTGAGCAGCCGTTCTGCATAGGCGCTGACGCGCAGCTGCCACTGCTTCATCTTCTTCTGCTCTACGGGGAATCCGCCTCTCACCGAGAGACCTTCCTTTACCTCGTCGTTGGCCAGCACAGTGCCGAGCTTGGGACACCAGTTCACGGTGGTCTCGCCCTGATATGCTATCCTGTACTGCATCAGCACGGCCTGTCTTTCGGTTTCGCCCATTGCCTTCCATTCTTCGGCAGAGAAATCCTTCACCGCACCGCAGGCTGCATTGACGGCGGTGTTGCCGTTCTTCTCGAACTCCTCGATGAGGGTTGCAATCGGCACGGCCTTGTCAAGGTCCTTGTTGTACCAGCTGTCGAACATCTTGAGGAAAGCCCACTGCGTCCATTTGTAATATGCCGGATCGCAGGTGCGAACTTCGCGCTCCCAGTCATATGAGAAGCCGATCTTGTCCATCTGTTCGCGGTAGCGGGCGATGTTGTTCTCGGTGGTGGTGGCGGGGTGCTGTCCGGTCTGGATGGCGTACTGCTCCGCGGGCAGTCCGAATGCGTCGTAGCCCATCGGATGGAGCACGTTGAAGCCTTTCAGCCTTTTGTAGCGGCTGTATATGTCACTGGCGATATAGCCCAGGGGATGACCTACGTGGAGGCCGGCGCCGCTGGGGTAGGGGAACATGTCCAGGACGTAATATTTCGGTTTAGAAGATTCGTTGCTTGTTTGAAAGGTGTGGTTGTCAGCCCAATATTGCTGCCATTTCTTTTCGATCTGAGCGAAATTGTATTCCATTTGCGGATTTTGATTATATCGCGCAAATATAAAAAAATAGCTGATAAACAATTAGCGCTTGAGGTCGAAACTGCCTCCTTTCTGAAGACGGAACTCCACGGGGACAGTGATGAGGCAGCGGACTTTCTTGCGGCCGATCTCGCCGGGAATCCATTTGGGAGAGGCGGAAATCACCTTGACGGCTTCGGCGTCGAGCAGTTCGTCGACACCCTTGGCAACCTTGACATTGCTGACGCTGCCATCCTTCTCGATGATGAAAGAAACGTTGACGGTGCCCTGGATGCCTTTGTCGACAGCGCTCTGGGGATACTTGACGTAGGTGTAGACCCAGGCGTCCATAAAGTGCTTCAGGTCGGAATGGAAGAACTGCGGAGGCTTGTCGCAGTCTGACATCGAATATGCGAAATCACTGCCCTCATCCTTGGCGGACGCGCTTGACGAAGGGAAGAGATGGTCCTTGGAGGCCATACACTTGAGGAAGGTGGCGATATAATGCGTTTCGGAAGCAAGCTTGTTGTAGAGGACGAGGTCCGGAGTGTCCCTGGAAGTCCGGTACTCACGGCTCCTTCCAGTGGAGAAGGTAAGGGTGGGGATTTCGGCAAGGTCGAACGCCAGATGGTCCGAAGCGAAAACCTCTCCGTTGTGAATGCCGGGACGGGTGGTGACGGATTCGTTCTCGGTCACGTATGAGGTCATCGACGCAAGGTCGTTGCGGGAGATGAGCGAATATATCTCGAAAGGATTGTCTGCTGTGCCGCGGCCGAGCATATCCAGGTTGACCATCAGCTTTATGTTGCCGACATCCGAGAACTCGCCGCCGGATGTGAAGAAGCGTGCTCCGGCATACTGCTCCTCTCCGGCTCCGAAGCCCACGAATATGACAGAACGGCGCAGGAACATCGCGTTGCTGCTGAGAATTTCGGCTGCCTCTATCAGTGCGGCCACTCCGGAAGCGTTGGCGTCGGCTCCCCGGTATACTCCGGTCATCTGCTCGCCGTCGACGGTGACGGGATAGGTGCCGAGATGGTCGATATGCGCACCGACCACTATGTACTCTTCCCTGAGGTCTTTATCATAGCCCTGCAGGATGCCGGCCACGTTGCACGAACTCAGGGTGTCGCCGTCCTCTATGATCAGGAAGCTGTCGCCTTCGCGGCTGGTGAGCATAGTGAGCCCGGCCTGATAGAGCTTGTCGTAAAGGTATTCCGCCGCCTTGGCCTCTCCCTGGCTTCCGGCCTTTCGGCCCCGCATCCCGGGATCGGCGAGATACTCGACGTGCCGCCTCAGGTTGCCGGACAGGTCCTGCGCAGAGACGCAGGTCACCGTCAGGAGGACAAGCAGGAGTGATATGACAGTTTTTCTCATTATGAACCGGGACATCGCTCAAAGATAATACCAGAATTGTAAAAATTGTGGTATCTTTATGGAAATAAACCTCATCTATGAAAAAACTGTTATTGTTCCTTGCACTGGCGTTATGCCTGAGTGCCAATGCTCAGAATGATGCTCTGAGACTCATCACCGAGAACCCGGACCGTGCTGCCAACAATATGCACTCTTACGAGTTTAACCCGATTGTCGACACCAAGGCGCCCAAGGGTTTCAAACCTTTCTATATTTCTCACTACGGCCGTCACGGTTCCCGCTACGAGCAGAACTCCACTTTCGCCCGCAGGGCGATGGAGGGCTTCGCAGTGTTGGATTCCCTCAACTTGCTGACGCAGACCGGAAAGGAACTGTATGCCGATGTGAAGGCCGTGGTCGATGCCCACGTCGGAATGGAAGGCTCCCTGACTCCCCGCGGTGCCCGTGAGCACCAGATGCTGGCCCAGAGGATGGTAGCGCGTTTCCCCGCAGTGTTCAAGAACAAGGACCGCTGGGAGGTGAACAGTTTCTCCAGCACCAACTTCCGCTGCATCGTGAGCATGTGCAACTTCACCAATGCACTGAATGAGGAGAGTCCCCGTCAGGAGTTCACTTTCACCAGCGCGGAACGTTTCATGAGATATATCAACCCCAGCCTCAACATACCGAGGCCCGGCGTCACCCCGCCTGCCGCACCGTCAGCCGATCAGCTTGCCCGTTATCGCAGCGGAAGTACCAGCGCAGCACCTGCCGGATTCGCTCCCGCCGAAGGAACTCCGGGATATGACTTCACCCGTTTCCTGAAACCGCTGTTCACGAATTATGATGCGGCCCTGAAGATTCTGGGCAATCCCGAGTCGTTCGTTCGCGCCTGCTACTCAGCCGGTGGCCTTTGCCAGGTTATCGACTTCCTTGGAATCGACATCTTCCGCAAGTATTTCGTTCCCGAGGAGCTTGTTTACTTCTGGGGCAGCGGCAATGACTCGATCTACCGTATGTGGGGCGGCTCGCAGGAGAACGGCGACGTCATCCGCTATGCCATCCGTCCCCTGATGATGGACTTCATCGAGAAAGCAGACGCCGCTATGCAGCCCGGCAGCCACCGTACCGCCGACCTGCGCTTCGGTCACGATACATCCATCCTTCCTCTGTTCGCCCTTATGGGTGTCGATGACCCTCAGTACAGGCATCTGCCTTACAGGGAGGCCCACACCAGCGGCTGGTATGCCTTCTTCCAGGTTCCGATGGCAACCAACTGCCAGATGATTTTCTACCAGAACAACAAGGGTGAGGTGCTTACCAAAGTCCTTTACAACGAAAAGGAGATCCTCATCCCCGGCATCGAGCCGGTTTCAGGCCCTTATTACCGCTGGGATGAACTGAAAGCTCACTTCATCAAGCTGTGTGACGAAGCTGCAGCACCCTGGAGAAGGGCTGGCATCTACTAACAGTACTATTAAGGAATAATCACTCGCCGATACCGAGCTCGTGGGCTTTCTGCTCCATGAGCTTGTATGCGGCGTCGTATTCGTTGGGAATGACTCCGTCGAGGATGGCGTTCTTGACGAATTCCTTTATTATGCCGATCTGGTTGCACGGAGGCAGACCGTACTTCTCCATAATGAGGTCTCCGGTGATGGGATTCTTGAAATTGCGGATGCGGTCCTTCTCCTCAACCTCCAGTATCTTCTGCATCACGAGGTCGTAGTTGTGCTTGTAGAGCTCGACCTTCTTGTCGTTCTTGGAGGTTATGTCGGCCTTGCAGAGGATCATCAGGTCTTCGAGGTCGTCGGAAGCATCGAAAACGAGACGGCGCACCGCCGAATCCGTGACTTCGTCGGTGACGAGGGCTATGGGACGCATATGGAGCTGCACGAGCTTCTGCACGTATTTCATCTTTTCGTTGAGCGGCATCTTCAGCTGCTTGAATACGCCCGGAACCATCTTGGCTCCCACGAAGTCGTGGTTGTGGAAGGTCCAGCCTATGGCCGGATCCCACTTCTTGGTGGCGGGCTTGCCTATGTCGTGCAGGAGGGCGGCCCAGCGCAGCCACAGATTGTCGCTCGCCTCCGCCACATTGTCCAGTACCTGGAGGGAATGCTTGAAGTTGTCCTTGTGGCCGCGGCCTTCCATAGTTTCTATGCCCTTTAGGTTGGCAACTGCGGGCAGAATGAGATTCAGCAGCTCGCAGCTGTCGAAGAGCTCGAAGCCTCTCGAGGGCTTGGGTGACAGCAGAATCTTGTGGAGTTCTTCGGCGATGCGCTCCTTCGACAGGATTTCCAGCCTGCTGCGGTTGCGGCGGATGGAATCGATCGATTCGGGAACTATGGTGAGCCCCAGCTGGGTGGAGAACCTTATGGCGCGGATCATCCTCAGAGGATCGTCGCTGTAGGTGGTGTCGGGGTCGCAGGGAGTGCGGATTATGCCGTTGTTGAGGTCCTGAATGCCGCCGAACGGGTCGACGAGCTCCCCGAAGTCCTCTTCCTGCAGGCTGAAGGCCATTGCATTGATGGTGAAGTCGCGCCTGAGCTGGTCATCCTCCAGCGTGCCGTTCTCGACTATGGGATTGCGGCTGTTGCGGTTGTAGGATTCCTTCCTGGCTCCTACGAACTCGACCTCGATGCCCTTGTAGCGGAGCATCGCAGTGCCGAAGTTCTTGAAAACCGACACCTTGGTGCGGATCCTCGAAGCCACGGCTGCCGCCAGTTCGATGCCGCTGCCTTCCACGACTATGTCGACATCGTTGCTGGGGCGGTGCAGGAACCAGTCCCTCACATAGCCGCCGATGACGAAGGCGCGCACGCCGAGCATACGGGCCTGCTCGCTCACTATCTTGAATATGCTATGGTCAAGGGGGCCTTTCATGCCGCTATTTCGCTGTATTTGGGAATTGCCGTGACGAACTCGAAACTGCCGGAGCTGTGGTCGAGCTTTGCCAGGCAGGTCTTGCGACCGTTGGTTATCATTATGTAATCGACACCGAGTACCATATTGTAGCGTACCACCTGGTCGATGACCTTGTCAGTAAGCCTGACGGAAGGAGCTTTGCACTCCACCAGCAGTGCGGGGGTGAGGTCCCTCCGGTAGACGATGACGTCGGCGCGGTACTGCAGCCCGTTGAACTTGAAGCCCTGCTCCACCGCGATGTGGGTCGGGGGCACTTCCATCACCTCCATAAGGCTGGATATGATGCCCTGGCGCACTTCCTCCTCAGGAGTGCACTCCACATATTTCTTGCGTATGG
>JAGCFF010000197.1 GCA_017650285.1 Bacteroidales bacterium | reverse complement strand
GTCTATGTTCCCGAGCCTGTGGCCGACTTTTCCGGTGACAACCCGTTCACCAGGATGGCGCCGATACGCGGCACGCTCAAGGACATAACCTTCGACGGGACCTACACCTATCTCGACAAATCCCTCAAGTTCAGGATAGTGCGCGGTGCGGTCTATCTTGTCGCCTGTATCCTGGCGTTCCCGCTGAACCGCATCCGGTTCGGGCTGAAGATCGAAGGGCGCGAGAAAATCCGCCGCAACCGCAAGCTTTTCGCCGACGGTGTGATGACGGTCTGCAACCACGTGCATCGCTGGGATATGATCTGCGTGATGCAGGCCATGCGCTTCCGCAAGCCCTGGATTCCTATGTATGCCCAGCCTTTCCGAGGCAAGGACGGATTCATTATGAAAGCTGTGGGCGGCATTGCGATCCCCGAGGACCGCAGCGGCTTCCGCGAGTTCGACAAGGCACTCGACGAACTGCACGAACGCAAGCAGTGGCTGCACATCTTCCCCGAGAGCTGCAGCTGGAAATTCTATGCTCCGCTCAGGCCTTTCAAGATGGGCACTTTCAATATGGCGTACCGGTATTCCCTTCCTGTCCTTCCGTTGATGATCACTTTCAGGCCGCGCACCGGATGGCGCAAGCTGTTCGGCAAAGGAGAGCCCCTTGTCACCATCCACGTCGGCGACCCGATAGTCCCCGACACCACATCGCCGCGGAAGGATGAGACAGCGCGCATCCGCGACCTTGCACACAAGAATATGCTTGATATGGCAGGCATTGTTTCCAACCCCTGGCCTTCCGGTCTTGAATGACATTTCCCTTCCTATGAAAAAGATAATCGATCCCGTACCCGTCGAGCTGATCAAGGCCGAACTCACCAAATCCAAGAAACTGGAAGATACGAACAAAGGCCATAACGAGCTGTATATCGTCACCTGGCAGGACTCTCCCAATGTCGTCACTGAGATAGGCCGCCTTCGCGAGATCGCTTTCCGCGAGGCAGGCGGCTCCACCGGCGAAGCCATCGACCTCGACGAATACGACAAGATGGAGAAGCCCTACAAGCAGCTTATCGTCTGGGATCCGGACAACGAGGCCATCATCGGCGGTTACCGCTTCCTCTTCGGGGCCGACGCCGCGTTTGACGAGAACGGGCAGCCGATGCTGGCAAGTTCCCATCAGTTCCGCTTTTCACAGAAATTCATCGACGAGTATCTTCCCTATACCATCGAACTCGGCCGCAATTTCGTGGCGCCGGAATACCAGAGCTCGAAGCTGGGATCGAAGTCCATCTTTGCGATGGACAACCTGTGGGACGGCCTCATCGCCATCATTATGAAGAGCAAGAACCTGCTCTATTACTTTGGAAAGATTACCGTCTATCCGTCATATGACTATATATCCCGGGACCTGATCTACCATTTCCTCTGGAAGCATTTCGGCGACAAGGAAGAGCTTGTCCGCCCTTGGGACGACCAGGCGCTGATGCCCAAGTCCGATCCGGGACTGATGGATCTGGTGCTTAACAAGGAAGATCTGATCGAAGACTACAAACTGCTCCGCTCGGCAGTCAGGATGAGGGGTGTGAACATTCCCCCCAATGTGTCTGCGTATGTTTCTTCCACATCGCAGATGATGATGTTCGGCACGGCTGTGAACCGCCTGATGCACAACATCGAAGATACCGGCATCCTGATACCTTTCGACGGCATCTATCACGAGAAACGCAGACGCCATATCGGCGCCTACCTCCGCTGGCGCCGCTCCAAAAGGCACAAGGACAAAGATCTGGTTCTCGACGAGCCCGAAATAGAGAATCAGATGGTCGAGCACTGGCTGACTATGCGGAACCGCAAGGTAAAGCGTCTGCTCAAGAATGCCGGAAGAAAGGAGTAGCTCGATTTTGCGCATTGGCGCAATTATTGAGACGAAAGGCCTCTGATGAAATTTTCGGTAAAAACAGCCCTATTGCTCCTGACAATTCTGACAGCGGCCCTGCCAGCAGCGGCCCAGAAAGCCGTGTTGTCAGGTTACGTGAAGGAAGCGTCCAGCGGAGAGCCGCTGATAGGTGCAGTGGTGTTCACCGAGGATCTCAGCGCAGGAGTCTCCACCAACAACTACGGCTTCTATTCCCTTCAGGTCGACCGCAAGGCTCAGGTCATCAAATGTTCCTATGCCGGCTATGTCACCGCAGAGGTGACCATCGATCCGAAAGGCCCTGTCAAATATGATTTCTCCCTCGAAGAAGACCGGCAGGTGCTTGAAGCCGCCAAGGTCTTCTCGAAGAGCAAGAGGGAGCAGCTCACCCTGCCGCAGCTGGGCAAGGAGACGGTCTCCGGCGAAATCATCCGCAAGCTCCCGGCACTTATGGGTGAAGCCGACGTGATAAGGGTCATCCAGATGATGCCCGGAGTGCAGACTCCCAGCGAAGGCTCCACCGGCTTCAGTGTCCGCGGCGGCGCCATCGACCAGAACCTCGTGCTGATGGACGGAGCCCCTCTCTACAACTCCGGCCACTTTATGGGCTTTATGTCGATGTTCAACGGCGATGCCGTCAAGAATGCGCAGCTCTACAAGGGCGACTTTCCCGCGTCGTTCGGCGGAAGACTGTCGTCCGTGCTGGACGTCAGCACCCGAGACGGCAACAACAGCCAGTATAAAGGCAATCTTTCCATAGGACTGATCACCTCGCGTGCAATGATAGAGGGCCCCATCGTGAAGGACAAGCTGTCGTTTATGCTCGCCGGCCG
>JAGCFF010000196.1 GCA_017650285.1 Bacteroidales bacterium | reverse complement strand
CGCTTGAGGATCGCCGCCGGGCTGCCCAGCGCCGACATCGAGAACGACTTGTCCATAGCAAGCCCCTGCCCGTACGAAGCCACGAAATCGCCGAGCAGCAGCTTGAAGCGTCCGGCATCATACTTCAGATGGGCAGAGACGAAATCCGGAAGCAGGCTTTCCTGCGCATCGCTCTCCAGGGTGGCTCCATAGCTGAAACGCCCCGCCCCGCCGAGGTATCTGGCATAGCGGTAGAGTCCCTCCTGCGAAGACTTCCATTTCACACGGCTTCGCAACTGGGAATATGCACTTACCCTTGCGGCATCTCCGGCCTCCTCCAAGGCGATGAAAGGCCTGAGCGTCTCCACCAGTTCCCTGCTGAAACCGTCGACCGCCGCCAGCTCGGAGAACGACAGCATGTCCCCGTATTCCTCGCGGTATTCCAGCAGGCTTTCGATCTGGAACAGGGACAGTATCTGCAGCTGCTCCAGCTGGCTCCGCGTTGCCGCATTGAGATTGAGCGGATTCAGCAGCAGCTCTTCATACCATTGCAGCATACTCTCTGTCGAAGCTCCGGACTCCGACTCCTGCATCTGTTCGAGAAGATCCTCTATCCCGCGCATTACGTCCTGCGCGCAGACAGTGTGTGCAAGCAACAGAAAGGACAATATGAAAGCCGACTTCCGCATAGCGCAAAGCTATGGGAAGAATGCGGCCCGAGCCGTTTCTAAACGCTTATATCCGCTTAATTTGTCTTGAAGCGGTAAGACACCGACTTGAGGTCTTCGTTGGCCTTGGCGATCTTACCTGCAAGCTCTGCCTTGAAAGCCTCCATCTTCTCCATATAGACATCGTCGCTTGCAGCAAGTATCTGAAGCGCGAAGATGGCTGCGTTCTTGGCACCGTCAAGGGCCATGGTGGCCACCGGAATGCCTGAAGGCATCTGAAGGATGGACAGAACAGAATCCCAGCCGTCCATTGAATTGGAAGACTTGATCGGAACGCCTATCACCGGAAGCGGAGTCGATGCGGCGATCACGCCGGGCAGGTGAGCTGCTCCGCCGGCGCCTGCGATTATCACCTTGATGCCCCTGCTGGCAGCGGCCTTGGCGAACCCGGCCACCTGCTCAGGAGTGCGGTGAGCGCTGAGCGCATTGATTTCGAACGGAATTTCCATACTGTCCAGGAATTCTGCGGCAGACTTCATCACCGGCATATCGGACAAGCTTCCCATAATGATGCTTACAATAGGCTTCATACGATGTTCTGTTTGAGATGATGCAAAATTAATATTAAATTTGTGAATTGTAAAAGCTGTTAGAAATGGACAAAAGAATCAAACTCCACGACAAATATTTCGTTCCATACATATCACAGGATGTCCTGATGAAAGCGGTGGACGACGTGGCCGCGAAAGTCAATGCAGACTACAAGGATTCCGGCAAGATTCCCGTCGTCATCTGCGTACTCAACGGTTCGATCGTCTTCGCAGGGCTGCTGCTCACCAGGCTTGAATTCCCCTGCGAGCTGGCCGCGATCAGGGTCACCTCTTACGAGGGAACCCGCTCTACGGGCAACATCAAGGACGTGCTCGGCCTCACCACCGACGTCGACGGCCGCGACGTGATCCTCATCGAGGACATCGTCGACACGGGCAACACCATCATCAAGCTCTGCGAGCACCTGGCGTTCAGAGGCGCAAAGGTGGTCAAGATCTGCACGATGTTCACCAAGCCCGAGGTCTACCACTACGACAGGAAGCTCGATTATGTCGGAATGGAGATACAGAACAAGTTCGTCGTAGGTTTCGGACTGGACTATGACCAGCTCGGCCGAAACATCCCCGACCTGTATATACTCGATGAAAATCTTTCAGAAAACGATATGAAATACTACATTCTCTTCGGCCCTCCGGGTGCAGGCAAAGGCACTCAGGCCAAACTTCTCGTCGACAAGTTCGGATTCCACCACGTATCTACCGGAGACCTGCTCCGCAAGGAAATGGCAGCCGGCACTCCTCTCGGACTCAAGGCCAAGAGCCTCATCGAGCAGGGCGCGCTGGTTCCTGACCTGGTCGTAATTGGAATGATCAAGAGCGAGATCGAGAACAATCCCAATGTTCCCGGCTTCCTCTTCGACGGTTTCCCCCGCACCACCGACCAGGCTGCCGCACTGGACGAAATGCTCAAGGGTCTCGACCAGAGCGTCACGTCAGTCCTTTCGATCTCGATCAGCGACGAAATGGTCAAGGAGCGCATACGCCACCGCGCAATGATGGAAAACCGCCCCGACGACACCAAGGACGAGGTCATCGCCAACCGCATCAGGACCTATCACGAAAAGACCGAACCTGTGATCGATTTCTACAAGGCTCAGGGCAAATATCGTGAAATCAACGGCGTAGGCACCATCGAGGAGATTTTCGATAAAGTCTGCGAAATAATGTAGGAAAGGCTACGCGGCGATAAGCCCGAAGAGCCATTTTCCGACGAACCAGAGCACCGGCACCAGCAGGGCCGGAAGCATATCCAATGTCTTGATCTGACGGATCTTGAGGAGCGACAGGCCGGAGGCTGTGATTATCAGGCCTCCGATGATGAGCAATTCGCACATCAGGGCGTCGCTGATTGCCGTAGCCGATATCTTGGCTATAAGATAGAACATACCCTGCCAGCAGAACAGCACGGGTGCTGCCAGGACCATCCCTATTCCATAAGTGGATGCAAAGATGAATGAAGACACGAGGTCCAGAGTGGCGTTCGTGAAGAGCAGGGTGTTATCGCCCTGAAGGGCGCTGGTCATAGGTCCAAGCATTGAAAGCGGGCCTACGCAGTAGAGCAGGCAGGCTGTCGAGAGACCTTCTGCGAGGGAAGAACGGCCGTCTTCGGAGGCTCCCTTTCCCTTCCCCATCTTGTCCACGAGGTTATGGAAACGGCCGTCGATATTCAGCCAGGTGCCGACCACCACACCGATGGCCATAGCGAGCACAAACAGCACAGGGAATTCGCTGTTCGGCATATTGCGGATCGTCGCTCCGAGGCCTATGCCGAGGCAGGCCAGTCCGAGAGCCGTATAAACCGCTTCCTTGTATTTCTCCTTGACACCACGATGCACCTGGGCCCCGATTACGGAGCCCAGAATGATAGTGCACGTGTTGACTATGGTGCCAAGCATAATGCTAGAGGCTGTCGCCGAAATCTGCGCGGAACTTCTTGACAAGTTTCTGCTGCCAGTCGCTGACAGGTTCCAGACGGCCGAAGAAGAAACGGAGAACGCTGGGCTCCTCGGTGAACCTCAGACCGCCGATGAGCTTGCGGTTGTCCCATACCCACTTAACGCGGTCAGCGACATATTCAAGCTGAGAAAGGGTGAACACACGGCGGGGCACTGCAAGACGGAGAAGCTCGAGGGCTGCATAGCGCTCGCTTCCGTCGCGCTCACGCTGCTCGCTGATGGTACCGCGCTCCATACCGCGGATACCGCCGGCAATGTACATAGCTGCTCCCAGGGCACCTGCGGGATACTGTCCGTGAGGCATATCGGGGAAGAATTCGCTGGCATTCAGGTGGACGCCGAGACCGCCGGCAGGCCTTACTACAGGCACACCGTATTCGTGGAGCTCGTTGACCATATGCTCGATGAAGAGCGGGCCCTGGTTGATATATTCTTCGTCGAGGGTCTCGTACAGACCGACGGCGATGGCTTCCATTGAGCGTACTTCCATACCACCGTAGGTGAGGAAGCCCTCATAGAGGGGAACGAATTCCTTCATCTGACGCATCAGTTCAGGGTTGTTCGAGCAGATACAGCCTCCGCGGGCGAAACCGAGCTTGCGGGCAGAGAAGTAGACAATGTCGACTGCAGCACAGAGTTCGAACATGATCTCCTTGATGGTCTTGTTCTTGTAGGCCTCTTCCCTGGTCTTGATGAAATGGAGGTTATCCTGGAGCAGGGATGCGTCGAGGACGCTGATGATGCCTTCCTGCTTGCAGATTTCTGCAACTTCGTGGATATTGTGGGCCGAGATGGGCTGACCGCCGATCAGGTTGGTACCTGTCTCGATGCGGAGCCACTTGATCTGGCTGCGGTGGTCCTTGATGAACTGTTTCAGACGGGGAATGTCAAAATCGCCCTTGAAGGGGTCCAGGTTGTTTGCATCCAGACCTTTCTGAGCCACGAGCTCCACGACGTCAGCGCCGACACGGGTGATGTGTGCCTTAGCGGTCGTGAAGTGGAAGTTCATCGGCACCAGGTCGCCGGGCTTGCAGAACGCCTCGGCAAGGATGTTCTCGCAGGCACGTCCCTGGTGGGCAGGCAGGATGTCGTTGAGACCCATAGTCTCTTTTATCGCTTTCTGCAGTCTGTAGAAGGTCTCGCTTCCGGCGTAGGCATCGTCTGCCTGGAACATCGCTGCCTGCTGGTTGTCACTCATGGCGTTGACACCTGAGTCAGTAAGCATATCGATGTAGATATCCTTGTTGTGAAGCAGGAAGGTGTTGTTTCCGGCTTCTTCCATTTTCTTCTGACGCTCTTCTACCGGTAAGAGGAATAACTTCTGAACGATGCGCACCTTGTGCATCTCAAGAGGAACCTGATGATCCTCGCGATAAAATTTGACTGTTGACATCTTTTTTGGTGTAAGAATTTGACAATTGTGACAAAAGTAGCTTTTTTTTCAGAGATGAGGGCAAAATATGTCGCAGAAAATAGATAGATTTGTTCAATAGTTTTATAAACGGCTAATATCTGTCTCACTATGGATATTTCGATTATTCTGATCGCTCTCGGTCTGCTGATCTTTTTCGCGCACATCTTCGGTGCTGCTTTTCCCAAGACAAGGATTCCAAGCGTTCTGCTCCTGATGCTCATAGGACTGCTGCTGGGGCCGGTCACCGGACTCATCAATCCTGCATCGTTCGGCACCGCAGGCAGCGTCTTCACCACGATAACACTCATCTGCATCCTGTTCCAGAGCGGAACAACCCTCGACCTCAAGGTTCTGGGCAAGTCGATAGGTCCGGCTTTGCTGGCCACCCTGCTCAACTTCTTCCTGATCCTGGGCATTTCCCTGCTTCTCGGAACATACCTGCTCCACCTCAACATCATCCAGTGCTGCTTCCTCGGAGCCGCGCTGGGAGGCACCTCGTCGGCCGTGGTCATACCTATGGTCAACCAGCTCAAGCCTTCCGAGAAGGCCGCGACGATCCTCAACCTTGAGGCGGCGCTCAGCGACATCGTCTGCCTGATCATCGCTATGTCCCTGCTGGAAAGCTTCGGCACGGGAGACATCGACGCAAGCCACATCGCGTGGGACATTGTCCTGAACATGCTCGGATCCATAGCCATCGGCATCGTCGTCGGATATGCCTGGATCGTCATACTCAAGAACCTGCTGTCCGACCTGAGCAACACGATGTTCACCACCTTCGCCCTCGCCTTCATCATCTACGGACTCACCAACCTCATCGGACTGAACGGAGGTATGGCTATCCTTGCCTTCGGTATCGCGACAGCCAACTACCATATGTCGCCCATCGCGAAGAAGTCCTTCACCGACCGGGCCGAAAGCATGAGCCTCAACGCCAACGACCGCAACTTCTACTCAGAGATAGTATTCATACTCCAGACCTATTTCTTCGTATATGTCGGCATCAGCATCCGCTTCAACAACTGGCACTACCTGCTCGTCGGAGCATTGTTCACTGCCCTGATGTTCGCCACAAGGTTCGTCTCGATGACGTTTATGGGCAAGAAAGGCCTGTCGAGGAGAGACCGCAGGCTGCTGCGCGTGCTCGGTCCCAAAGGACTGGTGGCCGCCGTGCTTTCTTCTCTCCCCCTGCAGTGGGCGCTCAAGACCAACGCTTCAGCCAAGATGATCGAAGCCTGCCAGGCCATCCAGGACGTAGCTTATGCAACCGTTCTCTTCAGCATCATCACCTGCAGCCTCATCATCGTCATAACCGAGAAGAAGCAGCAGGGCGGCGATGAGCAGGAAGAAGAGGAAGCAGCAGTCGAAGAGACTGCCGTGCAACCGGCTCCCGAGACTGACGTCGAAGCCGAAGCCGAAACCATACAGGAAGAGACACCCGCATCTTCCAAATATTCCGATTTCATCCCCGAATAAAGCGACATAAAAATGAAAGTATTGTTCATAGGCGGAACCGGCACCATCAGCACCGCCATCTCCAAGAGAGTGCTCTCTGACCCGGCAAACGAACTCTATCTGATAAACAGGGGCAGCCGCAACGACATTCTCAGCGGCAACCTCAAAGAGATACGTGCCGACATCAACGACGAGGCAGATGTGGCCGCCAAGCTCCAGGGACTCAGCTTCGACGTCGTATGCGATTTCATCTGCTTCCATCCCGACCAGATAAAGCGCGACTACAGGCTGTTCAACGGAAAGACCTCCCAGTTCATGTTCATCAGCACGGCCTCTGCCTATAACAAGCCGGCCAGGGATTATGTCATCACCGAGGGCACTTCGCTCGCAAACCCCTATTGGGAGTATTCGAGGAAAAAGATCGAGTGCGAGGAGTTCCTTATGGAGAAATACCGCCAGGAAGGCTTCCCTGTAACCATCATACGCCCCAGCCACACCTACGACGAGCGCAAGGTTCCGCTGGGAGTGCACGGCCGCATCGGCAGCTTCTCGGTGCTGAAACGAATGCTCGAGGGCAAGCCCGTCATAATCCACGGAGACGGCACTTCGCTCTGGACACTGACCCACAACAGCGACTTCGCCAAGGGTTTCACAGGGCTTATGGGCAATCCTCTCGCGATTGGAGAAGCATTCCAGATCACCTCCGGAGAATCCCTATCCTGGAACCAGATCTACCAGTGCATAGCCGATGCCCTCGGAGTGGAGCTGAAGCCTTACTATGTAAGCTCACGTTTCCTGGCTGACATCGCGCCCGAAATGGATTTCGAAGGCAGCCTCCTCGGAGACAAGGCATATTCGGTGATATTCGACCAGAGGAAACTCAGGCGCGCGGTTCCGACCTTCGTGCCCGAAGTCCCCATCTTCCGCGGGCTGAAGATGACCGTGGATTATATAATGTCCCACCCCGAATGCCAGGAGGAGGATCCTGAATTCGACAAGTTCTGCGACAGGACAATAGAAATCCTGGAAGCCGCGAAGGCATCCTGCCGTCAGATCCTGAAGAAAGACTGATTTACCAGACTATCCTGAAGCTCACTTCGCTGCTGTTGCCGACGGCGTCATACGCTGTCACGACGACGTCGTGGCTGCCGCGGCGCACCCTGTCTTCAGACAGATAGACGGTGATGCTGCCGCCCGAGAGTGACGCCAGCGTCCATTCGCCGTCCACGAGGACCTCGAACTGGGCGATGCCGG
>JAGCFF010000195.1 GCA_017650285.1 Bacteroidales bacterium | reverse complement strand
GTGGCGTGAAAGCCTATGCCGAAAGGCATCCCGTACTTGCGTGCAGTCTCTGCCCAGATGCCTACGATGTCTTTGTGGGGGCCGATGTTCACGGAGTTCCAGGGCTGGTAGCTCGAGTCCCAGCAGTCGAAATTGTCGTGATGGTTGCCCATCGCCACGAAGTACCGCGCTCCCATCCTGATGTAAAGCCGCATCAGGTCGTCGGGGTCCCAGCCGCTGACGTCCCAGTCGCGGCACAGCTCCTTGTAACCGTACACCGACGGATGGCCGTAGTGCTCAAGATGATAGCGGTACTGCCTGCTGCCCTCCTGATACATACCACGCGAGTACCAGTCTCCGTATTCAGCTTCAGACTGCGGGTCCCAGTGCGACCAGGCGCCGAACTTGGCCTCGCGCCACCATTCCGGCACGTTGTAGTACCGGCTCAGAGTGTCCCAGTCGGAGGTATAAGGTCCTTCTTCCGCCTTGAATTCGGGCAGGTTCCAAATATCCTTGCCGATCGGCTGCGCACTTGCGGCAGACGGGAGGATAAACGAGAAGGCGATTATTGCGATGATGACGCTTCTTTTCATAGCGGCCTGATCTTTATATTCCGGAACCAGGCGGGATAGCCGTGGTCCTGCAGACAAATGTTGCCGCTGCGAGAAAGTCCGTAGTCAGGATAGTCGGCCCATTTGCCGCTTTCCTTGCGGGCATACCAGTCGTCGGTCCAGGCGTCGAACTCCACGGTCACCACGCCGTTCAGAAGGTAGGTCACGTGGCCGTCGTCGAAGATGATCTCTGACTCGTTCCACTCCCCTGCCGGCTTCAGTATCGGGGCAGTGTCGAAGTCCGGCACATACATCGCGTAGTCCACAGCACAGCGCTGCCAGGGCTCCAGAATGTACCCGCCGTTCATCTCGGCATAATTGACGTCGTCTATAAGCTGATATTCGGGGCCTGTGACGTATGGCACGGAATAGCCAGGAGTCTCCACGACGTGATACAGCAGGCCGCTGTTGCCGCCCTTCGAAATTTTCCATTCCCACTTGAGGTCGAAGTTGTCGTAATGGCCGTCGGTGACGATATAGCCCTTCAGGTCGGAGCCGGTGCCGGAAGCGGCCAGCTCACCGTCCTGGGCATACCATTCGCCGTCGTCGACAGCTCCGCCGTTGTAGTAATGCCAGCCTTTCAGCGTCTTTCCGTCAAAAAGAAGCTGCCAGCCTTCGGCCTTTTCCTTCGATGTGAGGGTGTTCACTTTGGGACCGCAGGCGCACAATGCCAGCGCCGCCAGCCCCATAACGGCAATTATCTTTTTCATAACATTTCAAACGTTAATCAAAGATACGAAAAACTTATTGCCTGCGCACATCGGAAGGCATCACGCCGTAGCGCTTGCGGAAAGCCTTGGAAAAATATGACGGAGAGTTGAAACCGGTGGCGTCAGCCACTTCGCCCACGCTCATCTCACCTTCAGCAAGAAGCTGAGCGGCGATCTTGAGCCGGTATTCGTGGATGAACCTCTTGGGGGAAATGTTTATCACCTTCCTGATCTTGTTGTACAGCTTGGTGCGGGAGGTGTTGAGCATCTCGCAGAGCAGGGCGACCGTCAGGTCGGGATTGGCAGCATTCTCGCGGATCACGCGGCAGAGAGTGTCGAAGAACAGCTTGTCCCCTTCCGACAAGATGTCGTTCACTCCTTCGAGGGACATCATATCGTCGGCTTCGATTACGTGGCCTTTGGTCAGCTCCTGCTTCCGGATCAGAGACTTGACGAGGGCCGAGAGCATAGCCGGCTTGAAGGGCTGCTCCAGTATGGTATCCACTCCGGCCTCGAGCGCCGCCACTCCGCCGTCGCCTTTCTTCTCGTGGGAAAGGAGTATGAACGGGATGCGGCAGGTAAGGTCGTGCCTGCGGAGCTCGCGGCAGAAACCCACGGCATCGCTGAACGACTTTCCAGAATCTGCTATCACCAGCTCCGGAAGGGCGCCTGAAGATATGGCCTCCGACGCCTTGGAGTATGACTCGCAGCTTTTGACGGAGAAATCATTCTGAAGCAGGAGAGATATGTACTCCCGCATATCGGCATCCTCCTCTACGAGCAGGACCAGAGGGTTCTCTGAAGAGACGTCCCCGACGGAACCGGCCGGGTCCGGGTTGTCCTTTTCGTCCGCGACCCTGAAGTCTTCCTCGGCGTAAGCGTGCCCGTCGGCAGGAAGAGCAAGCGTGAAGTTGACTCCGTCACCGTCCGGGGAATTGGAAGCCCAGATATATCCCTTGTGCGTATCCACGAGAGTTCTGACATAATACAGTCCCACGCCCGCGAAATCCCTTGCGTCCAGATAGTAGTATTCCTTTCCGAAAATCGCTTCCAGAGCATCTTCGGTCAAGGTTTCTCCGGAATGGAAAACATTGAGCATAAAATAGCTGTCTTCCAGGCTTTCTACGTTTACCCTGGCCATACGGGCCACCTCTCCGCCGGAAACTGTGCCTGTGCGCACATTCACGTGGCCTTCCCTGAACACGAACTTCAAGGCTCCGTAGAGCACGTTGTGGAATATGCTCTCGAACTTGTCGACATCCAGGGGAATGCGCATATCTCCTTCATTGCTCTCGTCGATGGTGATGCCGAGCAGATTGGCGTTTTCCCGGAAGTACTCCATATCCTTGCGGATCTTGGCACAGACGGGATAATCAGGGCTCAGCGACAGCCTCAGCTGGCTGAAATCTTCCTGCGAAAAGTCCGAAAGCTGCCCGACGATGCGCTCCATACGGCCGATGGCCTTGTTCATTATCTGGAGCATCTTGCGGTCTTCGGCCGACAGCGACTCTGAAGCATCCAGCTGCTCCACAGGCCCGCTCAGCATCGTAAGGGGAGACTTGAGGTCCTGGACCAGCCTTATATAGAAAATCTCATCCGGACGGCGCCTCAATTTTTCGAGTTCATCGAGGGCCTTGAACGTATCGGGAGATGTATTGCCGAACAGCTTGTTGATGCGCCAGTCTCTCCGGCGAAGGAAGACGAACTGGGCGGAAACAAGTGCTGATATCCCAGCAATGATCAGCAGGACCAGGTCAAGAGTACTGAACATGGGGACGAATTTACAACAAGTTGTGCAAAAAGTACAAGTAATTGAGGGTTTCTGTGTCAAAATGTACGTAAGTACAAGTTATTTGACCAAAAGTACCAAAGGCAGTGGCAGGCAAAGCCGAAATTTGCCGTATAAAGTATTGTGCAGTGAAAAAAATCCCCCTTTATCTGCAGATTATCGCTGCTCTTGTGCTCGGCCTCCTCTTCGGGACTTTCTGCCCGTCGGCCGTTCCCTACATCCGCTGGATCGGAAACCTGTTTATGAACGCCCTCACGATGCTGATCGTGCCGATCGTCTTCTTCTCTGTGTCGACGAGCGTCGAAGGCATCTGCTCCGGATCCGGAGGGGCTTTCGGCAGGATAGGCGGCAAGGCACTCGGTCTCTACGTGCTCACTATGCTGCTGGCCATCCTGACCGGTCTCGGCCTGGTCTGGGCCATCCATCCGGGCAGCGCAGTCACCGGAGTGACGCTTTCTGCCGAAACTCCCGGGAATATAGGCCAGATGTCGGCGACCGACATCGTTTCGGGCTTCATTCCTTCGAATATATTCTATGCCTTCGCCCAGAACAATACCGTTCCGGTCATTTTCATCTCGATATTTTTCGGCTATCTCGTGACCAAGATTTCTTCCGAAGGGAAAAAGGCTATCGACGCTATCCTCCACGGAGGCTACGAAATCACGATGAAGATGATGGAAATCGTGATAAGGTTCGCCCCTCTCGGCATCTTTGCCATAGTTGCTAAGCAGTTTGCAGATGCCGGCGATGTGGGTGCAATGCTCAAGAATATGCTCGGCTATGTGCTGACGGTCACCGCCGGCCTGCTGATCCAGACATTCATCACCCTCCCTCTCCTGCTGCTCATACTGGGCAGGGTAAATCCCTTCAAGCACTTCAGGAATATGGGAGTCCCTCTGCTCACCGCATTCTCTACGGCATCATCCGGTGCGGCGCTGCCTCTCACCCTGCAGGCCGTGAAGGAACGTGACGGAGTTTCCGGCCGCATCGCAGACTTCGTCGTCTCGCTGGGTGCCACCATCAATATGAACGGAGCGGCCCTGCTCGAGTGCGTTGCCGTGATATTCATCGCCCAGGTCTACGGCGTGGAGCTCACTTTCCTGCAGACCGTTATGATCTCGTTCCTGAGCCTGCTGTGCGCCATAGGTTCCGCAGGCGTGCCGATGTCCGCTATGGTGATGATGGCCATAATCCTGAACGTAGTGGGCCTGCCCGCCGAAGGAATCGGGCTTGTGATAGGCATAGACAGGATCCTGGATATGCTCCGCACTGCGGTCAATGTCTATGGGGACACCTGCGTGGCAGTAATCGTCGCCAGGTCCGAGGGCGAAAAACTTACGATCGATCTGAAATAATCATAACAGACAATAAAAATGAAACCTAACTTGCTTCGCCTGGCCGTTTTTATCCTGCTGTTCCACGGAACATTCATCCTGGCGGCCGGCATCCCGAAAGCTGAACAAGCCAATGTGATCATCCGGGGTACCGTCTTCGACTCTTACTCCAGGCAACCGATGACCGGAGCGGCTGTAACTCTCACCGACAAGTCGGCCTGGGCCATCACGGACGCTAACGGCAATTTCTCGATCCGTGTCAATGCCGATTTCCCCCTTACGCTGGAAGTCACATTTCTCGGCTATGTCGACCAGACCGTCACCGTTGAGAATGCAGACAAGCCCCTGCTCATCTACCTTGAGGAAGACAGGGAACAGATAGACGAAGTCCTTGTCGTCGGCTACACCAGGACGACCAAGAACGCCCTGACAAGCGCAACCTCGACCGTGCGCAGCGGCGATATTGAGAACATCCACTCTGTAGACATCAACGACAAGATCCAGGGCGCAGTTCCGGGCCTTCTGATTTCCAACAACTCCGGAATACCCGGTTCTTCGGCTATGGTCCGCCTGCGCGGCGCAACTTCCATCTCGGCATCCAACACTCCCATCTACATCGTCGACGGAGTGTTCGTGTCGACCGGCAACCCGGGACAGACCGACCTCGGAGGTCTCGCAATAGACCCGATTTCTGACATCAACCCTGACGACATTCTCTCGATCACCGTGTTGAAGGACGCTTCCGCCACGGCTTCTTACGGAGCACGCGGAGCAAACGGCGTAATCATCATAAACACGAAACGCGGCGAGGCTAGCCCCAAGACCCGCATCAATTTCAAGGCTCAGCTGGGAGTCCAGCAGGCTGACAACATCTGGGAACTGGTCACCGGACCGGAGCACGCAGAAATCGTCAACCAGGCCTGGATAAACGACGGAAAGGACCCTTCGCTGAGACCGTTCCGCCCCGCCAGCCAGGCCATCACCGGCTACCCGGCCTACGGCTCTCCTGAGGAGCAGATTACAGTCGACCGCCTGTCCGACATTTTCCGCACCGCCCTGCAGCAGACCTACAACCTCTCGGCGAGCGGAGGAAACGAGAAGACCACCTTCTATATCGGAGGAGAGTACACCGACGAGGAGTCGACCCTCAAGCTTCTGGACTTCAAGCGCGGAAGCCTCCGTTTCAATCTTGACCACAACATCCGTACAAACCTCAAGCTGTCGAGCAGCAACGCTGTCGTCTACACTTCCAGGAACCTGATGCGTCTCGGTGACGGTCCTGCCGGCCTGTTCCAGGCAGCCCTCCACACCCCGACCTTCCAACCGGTATTCAACAAGGACGGTTCGTACAACAAACCCACTTCTTTCGACAACCATCAGGCGATCCTCGACAACTGGGACGGCGGTTCCACCAACTTCAGGGTAACGAACAGCCTCTCCCTCAACTGGGACATCTCGGACGAGCTCTCGCTGAAAGCCTCTGCCAACAACGACAGGACCTACTACCACGAGATCTTCTACTACAACACCAACCTTATCTACGGCCAGCCCAACGGAACCGGTGTCGAGGGCTACAACATAAGCAACATATTCTCGACCGAGGGCCTGCTCAACTATATGCACACATTTGCAGGCGTACTGAACTTCGCAGGCTTCTTCGGACTGTCATATCAGCGTACCCAGACCGACTTCGCATATATGAACGGAGAAGGCTATCCTTCAAACCAGCTGAAGCGCATCACGTCGTCTGCCGTGCAGACTGCTTCAGCCTCCGGCACATCTTCTGCCCTCGCTTCGATTTTCGGAGGAGTCAACCTGATGTACGACAACAGGTACAGTATCGACTTCACCCTGAGGGCCGACGGATCGTCACGCGTGGGACGCAACAACCGCTTCGGATATTTCCCTGCAGTCGGCGTTTCCTGGAACATCATGAACGAGAAGTTCTTCCCCACCAACGACTATGTCAACAGCCTTCGCCTAAAGGCCAGCATAGGTCTGGGAGGTAACGAGAACATCGGTGATTTCGCTTCCCTGGCCCTGTGGGAGGGAGGTGCGAACTACGACGGACGTGCCGGTATGGCTCCTGCGCAGCTCGGCAACCCTAACCTCAGATGGGAAACGACCCGCCAGTGGAATGTCGGCCTCACCACATCCCTCTTCAAGCAGAGGCTGGACCTCGAATTCAACTACTACGACAAATTCACATACGACCTGCTCCTCCCGAAGGCAGTCCCCGGCAAGACCGGATTCAGCTCGATCGTCGACAATTCAGGAGAGATAAGCAACAAGGGTATCGAGCTGGTGATCTCGAGCCTCAACGTAAGCCGCAGCAAATTCAACTGGCGCACTACCTTCACCCTTGCGCACAACAAGAACAGGATCGAGAAACTGACCACCGACGTCAGCGGCAACTACACGCCCTTCAAGCTGTTCGAAGGATATCCGCTCTACTCTATGTGGGTGTATGAGTACCTGGGAGTCAATCCCGAGACCGGAGACGCCATCTACGCCGACCACAAGAAAGACGGTATGATCACCGTCGACGACAAGGTGGTGGTAGGCGACGCCTGGCCCACGATCGAGGGTACCCTGCGCAACGACTTCAACTGGGGTCCCGTCAACCTCGATGTCAACTTCTACTACAAAGTAGGCAACAAGGTGTTCAACTACACCCGTATGTTCCTGGAGTCCGGCGGTACCCGCGGCATAACCAGGTCTATGCAGGCTTCTTCGGTCAACTACTGGAAGAATCCGGGCAACACCGGCGTGTTGCCGCGTCCCAAGAGCACTGCCAACCCCGACGGCAGCTTCAACTACGAAGGACAGAGCAGCCGCGTCGTCGAGGACGGTTCTTTCCTCCGTCTGAAGAGCATCACGCTTTCGTATACCATTCCTTCCCGCTGGGTGGCTAAGATGGGTATGGAGAAAGTCACTCTCAACGCTTCTGCAAGCAATCTCTTCCTGCTTACGAAATATACAGGTCCCGACCCTGAGGTCAACGTCAGCCGCGGCGGAACCGACGGTCTGGTGCAGGGAATGGATTTCGGCATGCCGCCGCTTCCCCGCAGCTACACTCTTGGCATCAACTTAACTCTTTAATCTGACACTGATATGAAACACAATATATTCAAGATACTCGGACTCGCAGCAGCTGTCTTCACCCTGCCCTCCTGCCTGGAAATGCTTCCGCAGGATTCCGTTTCTTCTGAAGGGATAATCGTCGATGTCAAATCGGCCGAAATCGTGCTGAACGGTGCCTACGATGCAATGCAGACCTGCGAATCGTATTCCGTGACGACGATGAACTATGCCGGCGACAATGTAGTGCTCTACAGCAGCCAGGCTGTCATTGTGCCGCAGTTCAAGGCAGCCGGAACCTCCGGCTGGGACCCTCTGAACGGAGGTGGATACAACAGCTACTACACCGCCGTCAACCAATTGAACACCATACTGGAATACCTGCCCAAGGTGGCACAGGGCGCAGCTGCCAACCGCATCCTCGCCGAAGCTTATTTCCTGAGGGCACTGGCTTATTTCGACATAGCCCGCACCTATGGCGGGGTTCCGCTCGTGCTGTCACCCTCGGAATCTCCGAGCAGCACGGCAGGCATAAAGAAGAGCAGCTACGCTGATGTCCTCGCCCAGGTTCACAAGGACCTCGACGAAGCCGTCTCGCTCTTCGACGAGACTCTGACCGACAAGGGCCACGCTTCGATATGGGCGGCCTATGCCCTGCTGGCAAGGCTTTCCCTCTATCAGCAGAAATACGACGATGCAGCCAGCTATGCTGGCAAAGTGATCGACAGCGGACGGTTCAGCCTCTGCGAAAACCCTGCGGACTTCTTCACTGCCGCAAAATCCCAGGAAAGCATCTTCGAATTCATTTTCAGCAGTTCGGACAAGCTTCCGTTCTATACCTACTATCTCCCCGCAGAGAAAGGCGGCCGTCTCGACTACATTCCGACTCCTGAACTGAGCCGTGAACTTCTGGATCCTCAAAAGGGTGGAAAAAGGTCACAGCTTATCGAGGACAAGGGTGACGGAGTATACGTCATCGCCCAGTATGCAAAGCAGGACGGCAGTTCGTCACTGCAGTCGCTGCGCCTGGCCGAGCAGTATCTCATCCGCTCGGAAGCCCTCCTGAAGAAAGCTGCTCCCGATGCCGCAAAGGCTCTTGCAGACCTCAATGTAATCAGGGAGCGCGCCGGCCTTGCCCCTCTGGCAAGCTCTGCCGCCGAGGCATTGCTGATGCAGATAGAGACCGAACGCCGCTATGAGCTAGCCTTCGACGGACACCGCTTCACAGACATAATCCGCACCGGACGGGCCGCAAGCGTGTTCGGAGCCTACGACCCGATCTTCGAAAATCCCAACTACTGGGTTCTCCCCTTCCCCAACAACGCCATCCTTGCAGATCCCGACGACCTGGAGCAGAACCCCGGCTATTGATACCTCGAAACAAGAAAACAATCATATGAAAACTCTCAAGCACTTATTGTTCGCAGCCTTGCTGCTGATGGTTTCCGCTCAGGCAGCACAGGCCCAGCGCCCCACCGCAGCAAGAGGGAACTCCACCGTCCACGGACCTGAAAAGGGATCGCTCATAGTAATAGGCGGAGGAACCGTCACTTCTGAAATCTGGGACCGTTTCATCGATCTGGCAGGCGGCCAGAACGCCCGCATAGTGGTCATCACCAACGCTTCGGGCGAGACTGACGATTACCACAGCGCTGCCATCGAGCAGTTGCGCAGCCGCCTCGGACAGGACCGTGTGACCGCAATGCACCTCAACGATATAAAGGAAGCCAACGACCCGGCGAAGATCGCCCCGCTCACCCGGGCGACCGGCCTGTACTTCACCGGAGGACGTCAATGGCGCATCTCCGAAGTCTACCTCAACACCCTCGCCCATCAGGCGATGTGGGACCTTCTCGACCGCGGCGGAGTCATCGCCGGTTCATCTGCCGGCGCCAGCATACAGGGATCGCTCCTGTGGCGCGGCGACACTGCCGGACCTGACATACTGATAGGCGACCATACCCAGGGACTGGGCTTCCTCAAATACTGCGCTGTGGACCAGCACATCCTTATGCGCAACCGCCAGCACGACCTGAGGGACTTCATCCTCGCCGCACCCCGTTTCATCGGAATCGGCATTGACGAATCGACTGCCATCGAAGTCCACGGCGACAGGATCAAAGTCATCGGCGAATCCTATGTGGCAATCCACTATTCGGGCCAGAAGGACTTCCGCTTCCTCCATCCCGGCCAACAGTTCAACATAGCAACCCACGAAATCATCCAATAGATATGAAACGACTGATAATCTGCACCCTGGCGCTCTTCGCACTATTTATGGGTTCCCAGGCACAGACTGTCGGACTGGACTACTTCCTTCCCGACACCTGCAACTACAATCCGGCCATTCCCACTCCGGCCTCGGTATTAGGATTCGAGCTGGCAGAGATACAGGCCTCTCCGGAGAAAGGAGCGGAATACATCAAGGCAGTCGTAGCGGCATCCGACCGTATGCAGCTCATCCGCTACGGCTGGACCCACGAGAAACGGCCGCTGTACCTGGTCGTCGTCTCGAGCCCTGACAATATCCGCAACATAGAAAGCATAAAGAAAGAGCACGACGCACTGAGCGACCCCTCTGTCAAGGCTTCCACTTCCGGCCCGATATTCACCTGGCTCGGACACAGCATCCACGGCAACGAGACCAGCGGTTACCAGGCTTCCCTCCTTCTGATATACCATCTGGCCGCGGCACGCACCGCCCATACTGACAACATCCTCAAGAACAATGTCATCCTGATCGACCCTATGATCAACCCGGACGGCATCGGCAGGTTCACCGAGTGGGTAAACTCCCACAAAAGTTTCACGGACAACCCGGATTTCCAGGAGATAGAGCACGTGGAAGCCTGGCCGGGAGGCCGCTTCAACCACTACTGGTTCGACCTCAACCGCGACTGGATCAACCAGACCCAGCCTGAGTCGCGCTACCGTGCCGAGGCTATGCTGGACTGGAAACCGAACATATACATCTGCGCCCACGAGCAGGGTTCGGATGCCAACTATCACTTCTCCCCCGGAGAGCCCACCAGGGTTCACCCTCTGATTCCGGATGAGTGCCAGGCCTTCATACGCCGTCTGGCAAGCGACTATTACGCTCCGGCATTCGACAGCCAGGGAATGATGTATTTCTCGGGCGAGGTCTATGACGACTACTATCCCGGCCGCGGCCGCGAGTATCTCGATTTCTTCGGTGGCATCGCACTGCTCTGGGAAGAGCAGAGCTCGAGGGGCTTCCTGCGCAACACCGTGAACGGACTGCTGTCCTTCCCCCTGAGCGTCCACAACCAGCTGGTTGCCGAACTGGCGACCCTGCGCGGATCCACCGATATGCGCGAAGAGCTGCTTGACTATCAGCAGCGCTACTACGAGCAGACTTCCAAGGAAGGCAGCGGATACTACGTCTTCGGCAGTTCCAACGATTATGCATCGGCATTCAAGCTGGCCGAGACCGTGGCCCGCAACGGTGTGGAAATCTACCGCCTCGGCCGCAGCCTGACTTCGGGCGGCAAGACTTTCGCGGCTGATTCGGCATTTGCCGTTCCTGTACGCCAGACCCATCACCGTATGGTGGAGGCTCTCTTCGAGATAAGGGAGGAGTACGTCGACAGCCTGTCATACGACATCACCGGATGGACAATGCCGATGGCCTTCAATCTCGATTATGCGAAAGTCTCTTCCGCCACTCTCGGCAATGCATTTGACTACAAGGATGTTCCCACCGGCAAGATCGAGAAGGCATCCTATGCCTATGCTTTCGAGTGGGGCGGCTTCTATGCCCCTCGCGCGCTCTACAAACTGCTTTCGGCAGGAGTGTTCGCCAAGGTTTCGCAGTCACGTTTCGAGTATGCCGGCAAGACTTTCCAGAGAGGTACGGTCATCGTTCCCCTGGGCAAGGCATATCAGAGCCTGTCTGCCGATGAGATTTACGGACTGATGAAGGATATAGCCGCAGAAGATATGGTCGACGTCTATGCCATCAACAGCGGCTTCACCGGAATCCACAATCTTGGCAGCGCCACATTCGGTACAGCCAGGCTGCCCCGCGTGGCCGTCATCGGAGGCAACGGTGCGACTGCAGTGCCTGTGGGCGACCTCTGGAACCTTATGGACCAGCAATACCACATTCCGCTCAGCATTCTTCCGGGCGATTCATTCTCGTCGGTGGACCTCAGTCCCTACAATGTCCTCTTCGTAACTTCAGCCCAGAGCAACCTGGATGAAGCGGCAGCCGCCAAGATCCGCCAGTGGGTCCAGGCAGGCGGCACGCTCGTGACTGTCGAGCAGGGTTTCCGTTTCCTTCCCAAGATAGGCCTGACTGCCCTCAAGACCACGTCTCCGAGCATCAACACCGACATCACATACGAAGGGATATCTAATGCCGTACGTGCCCAGAGCATACCCGGAGTGATCCTCGACTCACGCATCGACATCACCCATCCGCTTGGCTGGGGCTATGTGAACAACGAACTTCCCGTCTTCAAGAACAACGCCATCATACTCCAGCCCCTCGAGAACGGTCTCCGTGTTCCCCTGAGGCACCCTTCCGACGTGCTTCTCTCCGGAAACCTGCTTCCGAGCATGCAGAAACTGCTCGCCGACACCCCTGTCTGCGTAGTCAGCGGCCTCGGATCGGGCCGTGTCATATCTTTCACCGTTGACCCCAACTTCCGCGGAGTATGGTACGGCACGTCCAAACTGACTGCCAACGCGATATTCTGGCCCGAGATGATCTCGTCGTATTCGATGTAGGCGACGGCGAAAAGTGTTTTCTGCGTTCCAATTCCGCAATATTGTTTGTATATTTAACATCATATTGCTCGAACGAACGCAGAAAACTATAACTATGAAAGCTAGACTGTTACTTTGCGCTGCAGCCCTGACGCTGCTCGCCGTCGGGTGCAAGCACTACGACTATCCTTTCCAGAATCCGAACCTTTCAGTGGAGAAGCGTGCGAACAACCTGCTGTCGCTGCTCACTCCCGAAGAGAAGGTCGGCCTGATGATGAACGGATCAGTGTCCGTCGACCGCCTTGGCATCCCCGCCTACAACTGGTGGAACGAGGCCTGCCACGGCATCTGCTACGACGACGTGACCGTATTTCCCCAGGTCATCGCCCTTGGAGCCACCTTCGACGCTCCCCAGCAGCTAGAGATCTACCAGGCCGTTTCTGACGAGGCCCGTGCCGTCTGGAACACTACTGACCACAACCAGATGGGTGTAACCGAGCCCAACGGCAGCATCTGGCACAACGGACTGTCGTTCTGGTGCCCCAACGTCAACATCTTCCGTGACCCCCGCTGGGGACGCGGACAGGAGACTCCCGGAGAGGACCCCTACCTCAACGGAGTGATGGGTGTCCAGACCGTAAAGGGAATGCAGGGCACTGACAAGAAATACTTCAAGCTTCACGCCTGCGCAAAGCACTATGCAGTGCACAGCGGCCCCGAGGCAGAACGCCACCGCTTCAATGCAAGCGTGTCTATGCGCGACCTCTGGGAGACCTACCTTCCCGCTTTCCGTTCAATAGTCGAGGAAGCCAACGTGCAGGAAGTTATGTGCGCATACCAGCGCTATGAAGGCGAGCCCTGCTGCGGCAGCGACCGTCTCCTGCAGGAAATCCTCCGCGAGAAATGGGGATTCAGCGGCATCGTGGTGACTGACTGCGGCGCCATCGGAGACTTCTACAACCCCCGCCAGCACAACACCCATCCCGACGCTGCGACAGCTTCTGCCGATGCAGTCCTGTCGGGTGCAGACGTGGAGTGCGGCACGAGCTACAGATCCCTCATCGAGGCTATGGAGAGAGGTCTCATCACCGAAGATGACATCGACGTCAACCTTCGCCGCATCCTCGAGGCCCGCATCAAGCTGGGAATGTTCGACCCTGCAGAGAACCTTCCCTGGGCCAACCTGGGCGAAGCTGACCTGAGCAGTCCGGCACACACCGCACTTGCAGCAAAGGCAGCCCACGAAGCCATCGTGCTTCTCAAGAACGAGAACAATACCCTCCCCTTGAAGAAGAGCGGTATCACCATAGCAGTGGTCGGCCCCAACGCTGACGACTCACGCGTAATCCTCGGCAACTACAACGGCTATCCCACTGCAGCCAATACCCAGACCATCCTGGAGGCCATCCGCGCTGCAGCTCCTTCAGCAAACATCATCTACGAGCGCGCCTGCGACCTCGTGGATCCCGCCATCACCACCCATTACATCGACCGTATGAACGGCGGCAAGGGACTTCACGCCGAGTATTTCAACAACACTGAGTTCGGCGGAGCAGTGGTCGCCACCGTAGATTACGACGAGCCTCTGACTCTCAACACCACCTCTCCCGCCCTCGCTCACGAGGACTGCGCCTGGACCGACGGCCTCAACCTGACCGATTTCTCAGCCCGCTACAGCGGAACTTTCACTGCCGACTACACCGGCGATATGGTCTACTCGG
>JAGCFF010000194.1 GCA_017650285.1 Bacteroidales bacterium | reverse complement strand
GCCATAATCAGCTCGATGTCGTCGGTTACTCCGTCTGCGTAGCACAGGCCCTGGCCGTTGGGGCCGAAGACGCCTATGCCGTGGGCCTCGTCGACCATAATGGATGCCTTGTATTTCTTGGCAAGCGCAACCATCTGCTTGAGCGGAGCCACATCGCCTTCCATGCTGAAGACACCGTCCACGACGATGAGTTTCAGTTTGCTGGGACGGCAGCGGCGGAGCATCTTCTCCAGGTGCTCCATATCGTTGTGCTTGAACTTGAGGATGTTAGACATACTCAGGCGACGGCCTTCGATGATGGAAGCGTGGTCCCTCTCGTCGATGAGCAGATAGTCTTCCCTGCCCGTAAGACAAGATACGACACCCAGGTTGACCTGAAAACCGGTTGAAAAGATTATAGCCTCGTCCTTGCCTACGAATTTGGCCAGACGAGCTTCAAGTTCTTCGTGAATATCCAGCGAACCGTTCAGGAAACGGGATCCGGCGCAGCCGGTACCGTATTTCTTCACAGCCTCGATGGCCGCTTCCTTGACTTTCGGATGATTGGTCAGGCCAAGATAGCTGTTAGAACCGTACATCAGAACTTTGCGGCCGTTTATGATCACCTCGCAATCCTGCTCGCTCGAAATAGGCCTGAAATATGGATAGATTCCTTTTTCTTTTAGTTCCTGAGGTAAGGTAAATTGGGCCAACTTATCAGATAAGAGACTCATATAAAATAGTTTAAGTTTAGGTCTACGCTATAGTTTACAGTTTATCAAAGCAAATTTAGTTTTTTTTCTCGATTTATTACCTTTGTACTGCTAAAACCTAAACATATGACATCATCTTCCAACGTTAAGATAGTCCCTGTCAAGACTAAGAAGCAACTGAGGCAATTCATAAATTTTACTCTGAAATTATACAAGGGCAATCCTTATTACGTGCCCGAGCTGGCATCTGATACAAGAGCGACCCTCACCACCAATCCCGCACTCAAATTCTGTCAGGCACAGCCTTTCCTGGCGTTCAAGGACGGCAAGGTCGCCGGCCGCGTGGTGGCTCTCATCAATCCTCGCGCCAACCAGACCTGGAACACCAAGGACGTGCGCTTCAACTGGATCGACTTCATCGACGACTACGAAGTATGCAAGGCCCTGATGGACGCTGTCGCAGAATGGGGAAAGCAGCGCGGGATGAACCGCATCGAAGGCCCCATCGGTTTCATCGATTACGACCGCGAAGGCTGCCTCGTCGAGGGCTTCGACAAGATGAGCACAATGTCCCTCGCCTACTGCTATCCCTACTATTCGGAATACCTTGACCGCTACGGTATGGAGAAGATCGTGGACTGGGTGGAGTACAGGATCCGGATGCCTGAGGAAACCGAGCGTTTCTCACGTATGGCCGACATAATCTCAAGAAGGTATGACCTTCACCTGAAGATATTCAAGAACAACAAGGACCTCAAGGAGAATGGAGCCAAGGACATATTCAAGCTGCTCAACGACTGCTACGCCAAACTGTACGGCTTCTCTCATCTTGATGACGACCAGGTCCAGAATCTCATCAACAATTACATTCCGTTCGTCGACGTCAATATGCTGCCAACCATCTACGACAAGGATGGCAATCTGGTAGGATGTGCGATTATGATCCCCTCGCTGGCGAAGGCTATGCAGAAGACCGGCGGACATCTGTTCCCGTTCGGATGGTGGCACCTGCTCAAGGCTCTGAAGTTCAAATACGACGACACCATCGAATTCCTGCTGGTCGGAGTAAGTCCCGAATTCAGGGGCAAGGGCCTCAATGCCCTTATCGTCAGCAGCGTCTTCCCCTATGCCAGGAAGAAAGGATTCAAATGGTGCGAGACCAACGCCAACCTGGAATCCAATGCCAGCGTCCAGGCATTGTGGAAATCGTTCGATCACGAGCAGGTAAAGAGGCGCCGCTCATATATCAAGCCCATAGCCTGACGATGGCACAGACCACCAATGTAATGCGTCTGCTGACGGCAGCAAACCTGGCCTTCGGCACCCGCAGCTACGACCCTGCCATAACCGACGGGATGCTGGTGGCCCAGGCGCTGGGAGAAAACCCCGAACAGGTGTTCAAGACTCTGGTGACCGAAGCCGACGGAGGCGTCGGGACCGGAGGACACGGCAGCGTGCATTTCGTCTTCGTAGTGCCTGTCAACTGCAGCCTCGACCTGAAGAAGGCCGCCAGGGCGGCAGGGGTCAAGAGCATCCAGATGATAAAACAGAAAGAGCTTCTCCCCCTTACCGGATACATCCACGGAGGATGTTCTCCCATCGGAATGAAGAAGCCCTTCAAGACTTTTATCGAAGAATCGGCGACGCTCTATGAGAGCATCTTCGTCAGCGCAGGCCAGGTGGGTCATCAGATCGAGATCGACCCGCAGGTCCTGAAGGAATACGTCGGCGCCGACTTTGCCGATCTGGTATAGCTATACGGCAAACTGTTTCACCAGCTGGTCGATCTTGGCTGCAGAATCATCACCCTTGACTCCGAAATAGAACTTGATCTTGGGTTCGGTGCCTGAAGGCCTGACGGAAACCTTGCTGCCGTCTGCACTGAAGAACTGCAGCACGTTGGACTTGGCAAGGCCTGTCTTCTCAGTGTCGAGATAGTCGATGACCTTGACTACGGGCGAACCGGCCAGCTGCTTCACGGGATGCTCGCGGTAGTCAACCATCATCTGGCGGATCTGGTCGAGGCCTTCGATGCCCTTGCGGACAACCGAAACGAGCTTGTCGGTGTAAAGGCCGTACTGTGCATATATCTCCTGGAGGAAGCCGTAGAGGGTCTGGCCGCGGTCGGCAAGCCAGGCAGCGCATTCGCAGACGAGGCCGCAGCTCACTGCAGAATCCTTGTCACGGACGAATTCGCCGGCATTGTAGCCGTTGCTCTCCTCTCCTCCTCCGATGAACGTGCGCTTGCCTTCATTGTTGCGTACAATCTCGGCGATATTCTTGAAGCCTGTAAGAACCCTATAGAGCTCTACGCCGTAATCCTCGCAGATGGCCGAGATGAGCTCGGTGGTGACGATGGTAGTCACCATATACTCCTTGCCCGTCAGCTTGCCGAGGGCTTTCCATCTCTCGAGGAGATATTTGGTGAGGATAGCGACAATCTGGTTGCCGGTCAGAAGCTTGAGCTCGCCGCTGTCGTCGCGGACTGCAAGGCCGATGCGGTCTGCGTCAGGGTCGGTGCCAAGGACGATGTCGGCGCCAACCTCACGGGCTTTGTCCATAGCCATCTTCATTGCAGTAGGCTCTTCGGGATTGGGAGAAACCACTGTCGGGAAGTTGCCGTCGCCGACAGCCTGCTCCTCGACGATGAAGACCTTGTTGAAGCCCATTCTCTGCAGCACTACAGGAACGGTCTTGATGCCTGTTCCGTGCAGAGGAGTGTAAACTATCTCGAGGTCGCTGTGGTGGGCCACCGACTCGGGGGTCACCATCAGCGAGAGGACAGCCTTGAAGAACGCCTCATCCACTTCCTTGCCGATGATTATCGGGCCGGGAGCGCCTTCAGGAGCGAACTTCACCTGTGAAGGATCCTCGATCTTGTTGACCTCGTCGATGATGTTCTTGTCGTGGGGTATGGTGACCTGGGCGCCGTCGTCCCAGAATACCTTGTAGCCGTTGTATTCCTTGGGATTGTGAGAAGCTGTGATCATGACTCCAGCCTTGCATTCGAGATGGCGGATGGCAAAGCTGAGTTCAGGAGTAGGCCTGATATCGTCGAACAGATAGACTTCGAGGCCGTTCTGCATCAGAACGCCAGCAGTTATCTGAGCGAAATAGCGGGAGTTGTTGCGGGAATCATAGGAGATTGCGACACCGACTCCATCGCCGAAGTTCTTGACCACATAATTGGCAAGACCCTGGGTGGCCATACCTACCGTATACTTGTTCATACGGTTGGTGCCTGCGCCCATAATGCCGCGGAGGCCTCCGGTGCCGAATTCAAGATTGCGGTAGAAGCGGTCTTCAAGCTCCTTCTGGTCGGTATTGAAAACCTGTTCAACCTCTTTGCGGGTAGCCTCGTCAAAAGCGCTACTCATCCATTTTTTCGCATTTTCAATATATGCAGCTTCCATTTCAAATAGTATTTGTTATCAAACAAATATAATATTTTTTTCTGACAAAGCCTTGTAAAAGTCATCCTTGACCTGGTCAGAAACGGCTATGCGCTCCTTGCCGAAAATAATCCTCCCCCGCTCCATCGCAGTCACCTTGTCGAGAGCCACCATATAGGAGCGCTGGACGCGGAAGAACCTGCCCTGCGGCAGCAGCTCGGCCATCTTCTTGAGGCTGGCCAGGGACATCAGCACACTGCCGTCGGCGCAATGCACCTTCACATAGTCCTTGACGCTTTCGATATAGAGAATGTCGTCTATGTTCACCTTGATCATCTTTCCGTCGACCTTGAGGAAGACAGACTCCTTCTCCGTCCCGGAAGAGGCGGCGGAGCCAAGACTTTCGAAATACGCCCGGGCGCGGTCGGCGGCGCCGAGGAAATCCTTGTAGCTGACCGGTTTCAGCAGGTAGTCCAGAGCTGACACCTTGTAGCCGTCGATGGCATACTGTGCATATGCGGTAGTGAAAATGAATTTGACCTGGGGCGACGACACCAGGCGCGAGAGTTCCATTCCGGTCAGGTCGGGCATCTGTATGTCGCAGAAAATCAGATTGGCCTTGCCGGCCTCTATCTGCTGCAGCGCCTGGATTCCGTCCAGGCAGAGACCTGCGAGCTCCAGGAACGGAGTCTTCTCGACGTAAGAAGCTATCAGCTTGCCGGCCAGCGGCTCGTCGTCCACTACGAGAGTTCTTATCGGATTCATTTCTTCAAGGGTAATACAAGTTTTGCAGTATATGCTCCGTCCTCCTGAGTCACATCCATCCGGGCCTCGCCGCCATAGATAAGTTCCAGTCTCCTGCGGAGGTTGTCCAGTCCTATGCCTCCAGACCTCGGATCGTTCTCCTTCTTGGGGAACAGGGAGTTGGAGACAGTCGCCTGGATCTTTCCTTCGGCGATGTGGATGAGTATCAGGATGAACGAGGGGTCGACATTGCTTATGCCGTGCTTGAACGCATTCTCGATCAGCGTCATAAACAGCATCGGCGCCACCATATAGCCTTCGGTGCCGTCGGCAGGCATCTCCACTTTCAGGCTCAGCTTATCGCTCGAGAAGCGCAGGGACATCAGGTCGATGTAGTCCTGCGTGAACTTCAGCTCATCGTCGAGAGGCACCATCTCTTCGTTCTTCTCGTTAAGCACGTAACGAAGCAGGTTGGAAAGGGCGTGCGTCGCTTCCTGCGCCTTGTCGCCGTCCATCCCGATGAGGGCGTAGATCGCATTGAGGCTGTTGAACAGGAAATGGGGGTTGATCTGGCTCTTGAGGCCTTCAAGCTCGGCCTTGATATGCTCGTTCTCCAGTTCCCTGAGCCTCGACTGGGACTGGTTCCAGAACCAGGATGTCTTGATGAGCGAGCTCAGAAGTATGAAGAACAGTCCAGAAGGGATGTATGCTACCGCCATAACGGCTGCCAGGATATTTATCTCGAAAGTTTCCGGAAGGTTTTCGAAGGAGCCGAAGCGGGCGAACAGGAAAGAATAACTCTCATACTGGAAAAGCAGGCACAGCAGCAGGACTGCCAGGTTCAGCAGCACGAAGACTACGAAGCGCCGTCTTGCCCAGTACCTGCCGATGAAGACACAGTAGTTGAGATAGAACAATGTGCAGGAGCAGATCACGGGAATGACTCCCATAAAAGGCCAGGCGATGACTTCCGAAGCGAAGAGTGCGCCTATAAGCACATTGAAGCCGCAGATCAGGATCCAGGCGGCCAGATGTATAGTCCAACGCGGCAGCTTGTTACTCATATCTCAGTGCATCTATGGGATCGAGACGGGCGGCCTTGCGGGCGGGATACCAGCCGAAGAATATGCCGGTGAATGTACATACCAGGAAGGCCACCACAATGGACTTGCCCGAAATCAGCATACTCATAGACGAGCCTGTCATCGACATTATCAAGCTTATTATTCCGTTCAGCACCACTCCGGAGAGTATGCCTATGATTCCTCCCGTGACGCTTATCACCACAGCCTCTATGAGGAACTGCATCATGATCTGGCTGGATTTAGCGCCGATGGACATTCGAAGGCCGATCTCCCTCGTGCGCTCGGTCACGGAGACATACATTATGTTCATTATGCCGACACCTCCTACGATGAGGGAGATGAAGGCGATGGCGGCGAGCAGCAGCGTCAGGGTGTTCATAACCTGGTCGATGGTGTCGAGGATCTCGTCCATCGACATCACCCTGAAATTGTTCTTCGCATCGCCTTTGATGCCGTGCTGCTGGCGCAGGATGGCGGTTATCTCGTCAATAGCCTGGCCGGAGTATTCCTCGCTCAGTCCGGAAGCCACGATCGACGGGATATAGTCTATCGCCATCACCCTTTTCTGCACCGTGGTATACGGGGCGACGATGATGTCGTCCTGGTCGGAGCCCATCGCGCTGGAGCCTTTCGACTTGAGCACGCCGATGACCCTTATGGGCAGGCTGTTGAACCTTATCACGCTGCCCAGGGCGGCTTCGGTGTCGCCATCGAAGAGTTCGTCGACGACGGTCTTGCCGAGCAGGCAGACCTTGGCTATCTCGCGGATATGGTTGTCAGTGAACATCTCTCCGCTCAGTATTTCATAGCCCTGGATGTCGAGATACTCGGTATTGACGCCGTAGATGGTCGTAGGGGTGTTGCTGTTGCCGGAGATGGCCTGTCCGCTGCGGGAGAAAGAAGGAGAAATGTACCTGAGGTATCTGGCTTCGCGCCTGAGCGCCTCGTAGTCGCTCATCTTCATCGACTGCATATCAGCCGCGCTCCTCCTCGCACCGCTCTCGTCGGCGCTGGCCGGCCAGATGTTGATGAGGTTGGAACCTATGGACGATATCTCACCCTTGATGGTAGATTTGGCTCCCTGTCCGAGAGAAATCATAAGGATGACGGCGGTGATGCCGATGATGATGCCGAGCATCGTCAGCAGAGAGCGTATCTTGTTGTTGCGGATCGCCTTGAGGGCTATCTTGAAAAGATTTGCATAGTTCATAGCCTTTCCTCCCTAATCTTCATCAGGCGGCATCGCTGCGAGAGCTTCCGCAGCCGACTGTATGTTGTCGTTGTATCTGTCATCGATGATCCTGCCGTCCTTGAGGACTATGTTCCTGCTGCTGAACGAAGCGATCTCCGGATTGTGGGTGACGAAAACTATGGTACGACCCTCGGAGTGCAGCTTCTGGAACAGCGCAAGTATCTCATAGGAAGTCCTGGTGTCCAGGTTTCCCGTGGCCTCGTCGGCAAGTATCAGCACGGGGTCGTTGACCAGCGCCCTCGCGATGGCCACCCTCTGCTGCTGTCCGCCGGACATCTGGTTGGAGCGGTGGTTTACCCTGTCGGATAGGCCGACGGCATCCAGTGCCTCCAACGCCCTCTTCTTACGGGCGGAAGCGGAAAAGCCGGGATTATAGAACAGCGGCAGTTCCACATTCTCCAGAGCTGTGGTCTTGGGCAGCAGGTTGTACGACTGGAACACGAAGCCTATCTTGCGGTTGCGGAGCGTGGCGCGGCGGTTGCCGTCCATCGTGCGCACCGAAATCTCGTCGAGATAGTATTCGCCGGAAGTCGGAGTATCGAGGCAGCCGAGCAGGTTCAGCAGAGTGGACTTGCCTGAGCCGCTGCTGCCCATAATGGTGACGAACTCGCCTTCCTTTATGGTAAAGCTGACGCCCCTGAGCGCGCGCACTGTCTCTTCACCGACTATGAAGTTGCGGTGGACGTTCTCTACCCTGATTATGTTGTTGGCTTCCATAGTCCTATCTTCCGATAACCAGAGAGCCTTCTGCACCTTCCCTCTTGCGGGCCAGGAGTTCGTCGAGCGACATATACTCGGTGATCACGACATCTCCGGAATTGATGTCACCCTCGACTACGCTGTTGATTCCGTCGTTGATGCCGACAGTCACGTGCACAGGCACGGGCGCGCCGTCCTTGAGGAGCCACAGGGTGTTGCCGTCATTGGCGTCCGGGCTCTCGTTGGGTGCGAAGCGGAGGGCCTTCATAGGCACGGTGAACACATTGTCCTGCTCCACGGTGTAGATGGTGATGTTGGCGGTGAGTCCCGGCTTCAGCTTGAGGTCCTCGTTGGGGGCATTCACGATTATCTGGTAGGTGGTCACGTTGGATGTGGTCTGGGGATTCAGCCTCACCTGCGAAACGCTGCCGCCGAACACGTCGTCGGGGAAAGCGTCAACGGTGAATGAAACCCTCTGCCCTTCTGAAACCACTCCGATGTCAGCCTCGTCGACCGATGCCACCACCTGCATCTGGGTCAGGTCGGCGGCAAGCTTGAACAGAGTCGGAGTATTCAGTCCCGCTGCCACGGTCTGGCCTTCCTCCACCTCGCGGCTGAGCACCACACCGTCGATCGGAGAAGTGATGGTGGCGTACTCGAGGTTGCGGCGGGCCTTGCTGATCTCGGAGCGCTGACGCTCGAGCTGCAGCTTCGAGGTAGAATACTGGTACTCGGAATTCTCGTAGTCAGTGTCGCTGATGAGGCCTTTCTCGTGCAGGCGCTTGCTGCGCTCGTAGTTCTTCAGCTGGTAGTTGTACTCCACTTCAGCCTGGTTGAGCATCGCAGTCACTGAATTGAGGTCTGCAATGAGGTTCGTACGGTCCATTTCTGCAAGCAGCTGGCCTTTCTTCACCTCTGAGTTGTAATCGGCATAGAGCTTGTCCACGATGCCGGACACCTGCGTACCGACTTCCACCTGGTTGATGGGTTCGATGGTTCCGGTGGCCGTCACGCTCCTGGTGATGCTGCCCCTGGAGATGGTGACTGTGTCGAAAGCAGTCTTCTTGCGGGCTCCGAAACAAGATGTCACTGTGACAAGGACTGCGCAGAGAGCGGCCGCGCGTACTGCCGTTTTGATGGTTCTTTTCATATTTATGATATTATATTTCGATTGGAATGCCCTGGTAGAAGTTGAGGAGCTGACGGCAGAGGATTGCCTGATACTTGGCCTGCAGAAGCTCCTGCTGGGCGGCGATGTATATGTTCTTTTCGGTAAGGAGCTCGACGGGGTCGATCATACCTTCGTTGTATTTCTCGCTGACGAGGTTGTAGCTCAGCTCGGCGCTCTGCAGCTTCTTCTGGGCGGCCTGGTAGCGGCTCTGGGCAGACACCACGTCCTGGTAAAGCCCTTCGATGGTGGAGAGCAGGTTCTTCTGCGAATTGGCGTAGCTGAGTTCGGCCTGCTGGGTGCCGATCTTAGCCTTGGCCTTCTGGGTCTTCACGGAGCGGTTGTTCAGGATTGGAATGGACAGCGTAACTCCGGCTCCCGCACCGAGATTCTCCTTGATCTGGTCGGTGAAGGGCAGGTCCACTCCGTATATGTTGGCTGTCGACATCGATGCCGAAGCCGAGATCGACGGAATGCCGGCGGCTGCCGCGATATCTTCGGTGAGCTTAGCCGACTCGATGCCGAGCCGTCCGCTCTTCATATCCGGAAGGATTTCCTCAGCCACGGTGTAGACCTCGGCCACCGACGGCAGAGGAGCCACCACATTCTCGTCTCCGATCTCAGGATAGAAAACTGCGAAGTCCTCTTCCAGTCCGAGCTCGAGAAGCTGCTTGAGGTTGAGGGTGTACTGGGCGAGAGATGATTCGCTGACGGCAAGCTGGTATATGTCGCTGCTGTACTGGCTTTCCATCTGGGCATATTCGCTGAGGCTTATGGAACCTTCCTCATACATAGCCTTGGCCCTCTCCCACTGCGCTTTGGCGGCTTCCAGATTGTTCTGGGAAGTCGTGACGTTCTCTTTCGAATAGAGGATGTTCAGGTATGCCTGGGTCACTGCGACCTCGATGTTGTTGCGCGCGGCATCGATGTCATACTCTCCGGCAAGGGCGTTGATCTCTGCCTGGCGGATGCTGTTGGCAATGCGGCCGCCGTTGAACAGCGTGACTCCGGACTGGATGGCATAGCTGCCGTTGAAGCGGGGATCGGTGTCGAGAGCGAAGGCGACGTTCTGTGACGACGAAGCATTCAGCGACGGGAAGCGTGAAGCCTGGGCCTGAAGCAGAGACTCCTCGGCCACGGCCTGGCTCAACTGAGCGCTCTTGACCTGGATGTTGTTGGTGCGTGCATAATCGATGCATTCCCTGAGCGTCCATTGCCTGGCTTGAGACTCCGGACCGAAGCAGAAAAGAAGGCACGAAACGAGAATAAGAATCCTTCTCATGGCGAACTTGTTTTGTTGAGTGCAAAATTACACAAGTTTCAAGCCAGTGAAAGGAAAATAGACGAAAGGAGGAAAAAAGCCGACGAAATGGCTATTCTGCTTTCTCAGGGAAAAGCAGCATAATGACCTGAAGCAGCAGATACCAGACGAAAACGAAGAAGATCATCAGGAAAACCGCGGCTATGAACGGAGCGCCCTGCGGTTTGAAGACGATGCAGGCTGCTGCTATCAGGAGTGAAACGATGAAGAATACTTTCTTTGAAACTGAGGCCGCCCTGGACTCCTTGCCGCCCTTGAGGGAGAACATAGGGATGCGGCTCACGAGAAGCAGGGCCAGCAGCACAGAGGCCACCGGAATGAACCAGCTGCTGCAAAGCAGCGAAGGCAGCAGGGCATCCACCCCATTCCGGACGCAGATATGGCTGTAGGCCACCGCGCTTGCTGCTATCATCGCGAGGGCCGGGGTAGGAAGCCCGATGAATCCTGTCTTCTGCCTGTCGTCGAGATTGAACCTGGCCAGACGGACAGCGGACAGAGGAGCTATGATCAGGGCGACGAACGCCACCCAGGTAGGGTAATCGGTATTGACCTTGTAATACCAAGAAAAGAGCATCAGCGCAGGAGCCAGCCCGAAGGTGACCATATCACTCAACGAGTCCAGCTCCTTGCCGATGTCCGAATATGCGTCGAGAAGACGCGCTGCGGCACCGTCGCAGAAATCAAACACAGCCCCGGCCAGAATAAAGCAGAAAGCCGGCCACCAGTAGCCCCACAGCGCCAGGATGACGGCTGCGGAGCCACAGACGAGATTGAGGCAGGTGATGATGTTCGGTATGTGCCGCCTCACGGTTTGCTATCTGATGCCGAGTTTGGCTTTGATTGCACTGGGGATGGCATCCTTGTGAACCAGGATGTTGAGGGTCTTGTACCTTACGAAAGAGTCAGATACGTACCAGATACCGTCGTACTTGCCGGTAACGCCCCAGGAGTTCTTCACCATAAAGTATTTGGTGCCGCGCTGGTCGACTGCGGTACCATAGATGTGCATACCGTGGTCGTCGGTGGTCTCCTTGTTGTCGAAAGCTTTCTGGCGCATTTCCTGGGTGATGGTCATCTCAGGAGCGTTCTCGCGCATTACTGCGAGCTCCCTGGCCTTGTCCTCTGCAGAAACGCCTACCCAGCGGGCCTGGTCGCTGCCGACTTCCTCGACTGCTGCGACATCAGGCATGATGCCGAGACCCTGACGGTCGAAACCGGTCTCGCTCACGTCTGAACCCCAGGCGATGGTATAACCCTTGTCGATCGCATTGTACATAACCTCCATCAGCTCGTCGATGGGCAGGTTGTATGAAGGAGTCCAGCGCCAGTTGTCGGGAACTTCGATGGCGAACTGGGTGTAGAAAGGATGATGGGTGAACGATGTCAGCGAGATATACTCGTCGAGGTTGTTCAGGCCGATGGCATCCCTGTACTGCTGCGGAGTATAGGTCCTGCCTTTGTACTGGAAAGTCTCAGGGCAGGCACCGAGATATGCATCGAGGATGCCGCGAAGACCGTCCTTCCACGCAGTTGAAAGATGGCGGTTGGGAACTTTTGCGATAGCCTGCAGATAGCCTGTGAGAGCGCCGGCCATCTCGCTGTGCATATGGCGGGTCTCACCGTAGTTGAGGCCGTCCATCACGGTGTTGGGCACGATGCCGTAGGCCTTGATGACCTCGATAACGTCACCGAAGTCACTTCCCTGGCCGTAGTTCAAGGCTCCGTCGAGACGGATGTATTTCTCAGCCTTGTCCTGGTAAGCCTTGCTTACTACGAACATTTCGCTGAGGTCGAGGTCAGGATCCTTGAGGCCTTTCCTCATCAGTTCGCTCTCGAGGAACGAGATGGTAGAGAAGCACCAGCAGGTACCTGAACTTGCCTGGTTCTTGACAGACGTGATAGGGAGTTCCTTTACAACCTTGAATTCGTAGGTCTTGGGAGCTGCGGGAGCCTGTGCATAGGCGCCGAATGACATTGCGAGTGCCGCAACGATCAATAGTAACTTTTTCATATCCTATTCAATAAAATAATAATACTTCAGCCAGTATTCGAAGAGCGGATCGATGAGAGAGACGTTGCCCTCGTCGTCCACCGTGATTATTTCTTTCTTCAGGAGGGAATCCTTCACCCTGGCCACGTGGGCGGAGCTGATGAGGTTGTACTGCTCCAGCACGTCGGCAGAGCAGAAGCGGGACACCTTCTCGTTGACGGCCATCAGGAAGTTGACCTGATTGGTGGTGAGTTCCCGCATTATCTCCCTGAAATTGGAGTCGTGCACATAGATGAGCGCCTCACGCGCGTGGGTGATGATGTTCTGGTTGATGTAGCCGATGGTGCTGTCATAGCATATCGAGGCGAAATGCTGCGTGTACCACGGGTGGCCTTTGCAGAAATCGTAAATCTCCTCGGCCATATCCTGCTCGATGACCCTGCCGGTGCGCTGGAAGGTCGACACAATGTAGTCGGTGAAAGGCTTGCGGTCGATCGCGCCGAGGTAGACCTTCTCCACGTCGTTGCCGAAACATCCCAGCTCGTTGAAGATATACTTCATACGGTTGATGCACGATCCGGAGAAAATATAAGAAACCGAATGATGCTTGCGGACCACGCCGGAATAGTCCTCGAGGAACTTGTCCCCCTGGTCGAAGCTCAGCACATTCTGGAATTCCACGAAATATATGACGATGTTGAGACCGAAATGCTGGGCCATCATATCAGGAAGGTCCATCATCAGCTTTTCGGAAATATTCGAAGGATTGATGTCAAGAGGCAGTGGCGACTGGACATTGTAGCGTTCGAAGACAGGAAGGATCTCTCTCGAGAGCATCTCCATGAACTGGGCCCTCGAACGGATGTTGAACAGGTCGAAAGTGATGACAAGGTCCCTGAAGCCGCTCCTTTTCAAAGTCTGCAGGGCATTCCTCACAAGGGATGTCTTGCCTGTCTTGGGAGAGCCGTAGATGACCGTCTTCTTTTTATTTTTGACGCATTTGATCAACTTGGCGGATTCTTCCTTGCGTGCTATGAACTGAGCACCCTCCGCCGGTTTTTCATAAGCGAAAAGTATTTCCATTTAGGTTTTAATAGCTTACACGAGTTTCGTCTCTGCGAAACGAAAATAACACTTGCGTTACAAAAGTAGTAAAAAAATTTGCTGGTACAAATAAAAACTGTATATTTGCACTCCCAAAGAAGGACGACAGCTGTTAAGCTTTTGAAAAAGAGATATTTAGTAATTAGGAAATATCCGCTTGCAGCTATAAATTTTTAAAATTTATTTTTATGTACGCAATCGTTGACATTGCTGGACAACAGTTCAAGGTTGAGAAAGGCAAACAGATTTTCGTAAACCGTCTGGCAGCCGAGGCAGGTTCCTCAATCGACTTTGACAAGGTTCTCCTTACCGACAATGACGGCAACGTCCAGGTCGGAGCTCCCTATGTAGAGGGTGCAAGTGTAAAGGCTACCGTAATGGAGCACTGCAAGGCTGACAAAGTTATCGTTTTCCACAAGATCCGCCGCAAAGGCTTGAGCAAGAAAAACGGACATCGCCAGTACCTTACCAAAATTCAAATTGAAGAAATCGCATAATTAAAACGTTTAGATTATGGCTCACAAAAAAGGTGTCGGTAGTTCAAAGAACGGCCGCGAATCGGAAAGCAAACGCTTAGGCGTGAAATTGTTCGGCGGACAGGTTGCCAAAGCTGGCAATATCCTCGT
>JAGCFF010000193.1 GCA_017650285.1 Bacteroidales bacterium | reverse complement strand
GGCAGATGCCGATCCGGCAGGGTTCGAGGCTTATGAAGCCGGATTCCCTGCGAAGGAAAAGACCTTGCAGCCGGGCCAGCTGCCTCAGTTCTGCCAGAGCTGCGGAATGCCTCTGACTAAGAACGAGGACTGCGGTACGAATGCCGACGGCAGCATCAATTTCGACTATTGCAAGTTCTGCTACGCTGACGGCAAGTTCCTGCAGGATGTGACTATGGAAGGAATGATCGACCACTGCGCCCAGTTCGTCGACGAGGTCAACAAGCAGATGCCCAAACCTATGACGCAGGAGGAGTACAAGCAGATGATGCGCGGCTTCTTCCCGATGTTGAAACGCTGGAGGAAATAACTATGGCGAGCAGTCCGGACCTTGTGCAATATATCTGTGACCAGTGCTCGGGCGCTGGTGTCATCGACGTCAAGAAGATGATGGGCGACTACTGCATCTACTGCAACGGTGTGCTGTTCGGACTCATCTGCGACAACAACCTTTACATCAAGGTTACGGAGCCCGGCAAGGCTATCCTGAGGGAGCTCGAACTGCGGCCGCCGTATCCCGGAGCCAAGGACCACTTCTACATCAGCGACATCGACGACAGCGACTACCTCGCCGCCCTCATCAAGGCCACACTCCCGGCCCTTCCGGTTCCCAAGTCAAAGAAGAAACCGACAACAAAAGGGTAAATGACTGTCATACGTAAAATACGGACGGAGGAGATACCTCTGCTCGAAGACTTCCTGTATGAAGCTGTCTTTATTCCGGAAGGTGTAACAGCTCCTCCGAGGGATATTGTCGAGAATGATGACCTGAAGGTTTATATCTGTGATTTCGGGATGGCTCCTGATGACCGCTGCCTTGTGGCTGAATGCGATGGAAAGGTTGTCGGAGCAATATGGACCAGAATAATGGATGACTACGGCCATATCGATGACCAGACTCCGTCGCTGGCTATCTCGCTGTACAAGGAGTATCGCAATCGTGGCATCGGCACCGAACTCCTGAACAATATGCTGGCCTTGCTTCGTCAGGATGGTTACAGGCAAGTTTCACTTTCTGTCCAGAAGGCCAACTATGCACTGAGAATGTATCAGCGTGCCGGCTTTGAAATCGTTGCAGATAGGGGCGAAGAAGTCCTTATGCTCTGCCCTCTGAGCCGCTAGTCCCAAAGCCCGAAGACGTTGCCTCTCGTGCAGTTGCAATTACCGTTCTGTGATTCTGATCACCCTCACTCCGCTCTGGCTTTTGACGCCATTGATGTACTGCGTCAGCGGGGTGGGGTTGATGATGACCTTGTTGGCCGAAGTCGAAGCGTGGATGAACGTCAGTTTGTCGCCATCCCACCAGGCGATGCCCGCGTGCGCAATGTCAAGCCCGGCAACGGAACTCGTGAACGCAATGATGTCACCGCTTTGTATATTCTTGATGCAGCGCGGCAGTTCAGCCTTAGGAATGAACCAGTAGTCGCGCTCCTGCAGATCCTGCTCCACGCCGCGAATCTTCGCGACATTCGCCGGACTGTTGCTCAGCTGTTTGTAAGACGAAGGATGCGTCGACATAAAGTTGAACTTCTGGGCGAGGGCAGTGCCGCCGCACTCCCGGGTGACCTCCCGGAAGACGCCGCGCCCGGCACCCTGTGCAATCCACTCAGAAGTATAGTGAAGCCGCGAAGTGTAGCCGTCCACGACTCCGTCGCGGTAGCGGAGTCCGGCCAGATGGTCAAGGAAAGACTCGAAAGAAGGGGAGTCCTCCTTAGCCGTGAGCGAGAGAGCAAGGCAAGTCTCCACGAAAAGGATGCAGTCCGTCTCACGCATATTTACAGTCAGCCTTTCAGGCTCCAGCTCCAGAGTGCCGGCGACATAAGGCGTTCCGAGGAAATGCTTCGCCACCTTCACGATCAGCTCGTCCATCGGCAGGCTGCGGTCAGCAGCGACAGCCGCCATCACCTCGTCGAAGATCTCGACGTCGCGCTGCGAGAAACGCACATCGCCCTTCTCGATGGCCGATGCGCTTAAGGCCAAGCCGAAAAGGGCGATGAACAATATAATAGTGCGTTTCATTGGCTCAACTGGATAGATGAGTCAAGCTATAGCAAAAATCTTACCGACCGGGAGTCACTCTCTCATATTTGTATCCCATCTTCTCGGTAGCCCACTGGATGAAATACTTCATGTTCGGGCCGTCGGTGTGGCCGCCCGTGTGCTGACGCCAGGCAAGCTCGCCGTCAAGCAGGTCGGTGAGAGGTTCAGGCATAGGAGTGTTGCGGTAGTCGTTGCCCACTCCGAGGTCCTTGGCTCCCAGAAGCTTGAAAGCCTCGCCGGCAGCAACGGTAGCCTGCCAGCTGCCGTACTGGTCGAGCCAGAGAGCGTCACCCTGCTCCGGAATACCGTAGCTGATGAACACCAGACGCGGAGCGCAGAGAGCGATGAGCTCGTGAGAATCGACAGGCAGCATACCTGCATTCCAGGCACCGGTCTTGGACTCGACAGCGCAATATTTGATATAGTTGCCGGCCATCCAGTGATACTCGCCCGAGTTCGCAAGGTTCTCGAGACCCTCGCCGAAGATACGGCGGTGCAGGGCAGCTCCGCCCTTTCCGGAAGAACCGATGAGACCCATATAGAAGCGGTCCTCGAACGCAAGCGTTACAAGCGCAGCCTTGCCGTAGCGGGACACTCCCTCGATGCCGACGTGCTTTGCGTCAACGTCAGGGTCAGTCTCGAGATAGTCCAGGCCGCGTGCTGCACCCCAGGCCCAGGCGCGGAGAGAACCCCAGTCGTCCGGTTTGCGGGGCTGTCCCTTGTTCACCAGACCGATGATGCCGCGGGTGAGGCCCGCACCGTTGTCAGCCTGGATGCTGCTAGGGTCGATCATGGCATAGCCCCAGCCAGCTGCGAGAAGCTGCTGGTTAGACGGCGGATCCTGGCCCGGAGCAAGCTGCTGCGGACGAGCGAATGCAGCGAAGGGATTCGCAGGCTCGAAAGGCTGCCAGGCAGGATATTTCTTCATAAGCTCGGCAGTCTCGGGATCGTTCTCCAGCATACGGCGGATAGCCTTGTTGATGACGGCCATATCAGCTCCGCCGGGTTTCACCGGGTTGGGAAGGCTGGCGCCACCGAACATCATCAGCAGAGGAACGGGACCCTTTGCGTCAGCAGGCGTCACGACAACCATCTTGATGTCGACGCTGATCGACGGGCAGGCTGAGTTGTCGACGTGGCCCCTGAGCTGTTTTGCCTTGGCACGGATCATTCCGACAGTCTCGATCTCCTCGGCTTCCACGATCCAGGTCACCTTAGGAACATTGGCCGGTACGCGGCCGTATACTTCGCTCTCGAAACCCTCCACGATCTCGGGCCTGCGGACATTCCACCACTGTTGGGCGGTAGTCACCTTCCTGCCCGCATTGGTTACGAGAAGCTCGGGAATGTTGGGGAAGGGGTTGGCCTTGCTCTCGTCGTAGTTGGCAGCGTAGGGGCTGCTCTGGTCAGAGTCGAAACTGTGACGGATGGACTTGATGCCCAGCTGGTCCATCATATTCTGGTGGTCCTGCTGTGCAGTGAAAGTTACCGGCTCCTGCGCATAGGAAGCTGCGCAGAAAAGGCAGCCGGCCAGCAATAGGAATATCTTTTTCATATCAAATGATTTAAATCTCCTACTAAGTTAGGCTATTATTGCTAAATTTGTATCTGTCCTAATCAAAAACGATATGAAAAAAATGTTTCCCTCCGTGCTGTGCGTCGCGATGATTGCGTCCATAGCCGTTCTGACTTCCTGCAGCCAGGCCGGCCCGCAGGAGCCTTTCAGTTACCAGAATACGGTGCGTTACACCAACACGCATCCCGGCAACCCCTATATTCCTCTCTGGGACCACAATCCTGACGGAGAGCCCCGCGTCTTCGAGGACCCTGACAATCCCGGCAAGTACCGTGCATATATCATCACATCTCACGATGTGTTCCTGAGGGGTTATTGCGGACCTGACATCCGTATATGGTCAGCACCCGTCGAGGACCTGACTGCCTGGCGCGACGAGGGAGCTGCATTCACATACAAGATAGGAGACCAGTGGGACACTATGTACGCCCCCGATGTCGCCGAAGTGGTCGGCAAGGACGGAAAGAAGACCTACTACCTCTATCCCAACGACCAAACCGGCGGACGTAACGGACTCGTTGCCAAGAGCGACCGTCCCGCAGGTCCCTACACAGCCATCAATACCCTTCCTGACGATCCTTCCAAACTGCAGCCCGGCAGCCTTGTGGGCTTCGACCCGGGTGTGTTCGTAGAGAAGGTAACAGACCCGAACGATCCTGACTATAACATCGGCTTCAGGGCCTATGCATTCTACGGATTCCAGGGCTCATCAGCCATCCAGCTCGACCAGAGCACTATGTACACCCTGCGTCCCGGCACCGAGGTCAGCTATCCTTTCATCCCTGCCCGCGCAGCGTTCATGCCGCGTCCTCCGCGTCCCGGCCAGCCCGCAGCAAGGCCTCAGCCGCCGATGGAGTACAAGCATCTCTTCCCGGGCGAGGATCCGAAGGTGTTCGCTTTCTTCGAGGCGTCTTCAATCCGTCAGGTAGGCAACAAGTATGTGGTTGTATACAGCGGTTATTCAGGTGAAGAGTACGGACTGCCGATGAGCAACTCTACCCTTCGCTACGCATATGCCGACAACCCCCTCGGACCGTACAAGAGCGGCGGCGTGATCGTGGATGCAAGGTCCATCTCGCTCAACCAGGACGGTTCTGCACTCGAGACCCGCTACAGCGGACACAACACCCACGGAAGCCTTCTCGAGATCAACGGCCAGTGGTACATTTTCTATCACAGGGCACCCCGCGGCAATATGAACTCACGCCAGGCAATGGTAGAGCCCGTGAAAGTCGTATGGGATGAGAAGTCAGTGGCAGACGGCGGCAAGGTGACCATCACCGGTTTCGACCCGTATGCTCCCGACCAGAAATGGACTGTCAAGGCCCGCAACGGAATGGAATACACCGGAGCTGAAGTCACTTCACAGGGCTTCCATTTCTACGGCCTCGATCCTTACCAATACTATTCAGCCGGCTATGCCTGCTACCTTACCAACGAGCAGCTGCCTCAGGACTGCTATGACATCTGGGACAACAATATGCCTCTTGCAGGTGTGGACAACGGCGATATCATCGGCTACAAATACTTCGGCTTCGGCGGACTCGACAAAGACCAGTACGGTCTGAAAGCCTTCGCCGGAACAGCCAAGGGCAACAACACCGCTTTCAACCTCTGGGTTACTCCCAAGACATCCGGCAGCTTCAAGATCCAGGTTTGGATGGATTCACCCTGGGCTCTTACCGGCGGCAAGGTTATAGGCGAGATCGAAGTTCCCGCTGGTGCAAAGCAGGAGATCACACGCTACAGCGTAAATGTGGCTGACGCAGTCGACGGCATCGGCGGAAGACACTCCATCTTCCTGATCGCCGAAGGCGCAGGTGAGGACCTCTGCGACATCGTAGGTCTCGGCTTC
>JAGCFF010000003.1 GCA_017650285.1 Bacteroidales bacterium | reverse complement strand
GCATAGTTGCTCTTGGGTTCGGCCGGCTTCTCTTCGATGCCTACGCAGTTGCCGTCCTTGTCGAACTCTGCCACGCCGTAGCGCTCGGGGTCGCTCACCCAGTAGCCGAAGATTGTGGCATTGCCGTTCTGCCCGGCCTCGGCCACTGCTGCGGCCAGTTTCGGGGTGAAGGAGTCTCCGTAGAAGATGTTGTCGCCGAGCACGAGGCAGACGCTGTCGTCTCCTATGAACTCTTTTCCTATGATGAAGGCCTGCGCCAGTCCGTCGGGGCTGGGCTGTTCTGCATATTCGAGCCTGACTCCGAAGGCTGATCCGTCGCCCAGCAGCCTCTTGAAGCCGGGCAGGTCATAGGGTGTGCTTATGACGAGTATTTCCCTTATGCCTGCCATCATCAGCACGCTCAGGGGATAGTAGATCATCGGCTTGTCGTAGATGGGCAGCAGCTGCTTGCTTACGCCTTTTGTGATGGGATACAGTCTGGTGCCGGAGCCGCCGGCGAGAACTATGCCTTTCATAGGAGTATAATTTTGGTAAATTTAGTTTTTTTCTGCGTAAATTTGAACGTGTTTTCCAAAATTGTAGAAGCGGTAAATAATGTTGTCTGGAGCCCCGCGCTTGTGGTGCTTCTGATTTTTGCCGGCCTGTTCTTCACTTTCCGCACGCGTTTCGTGCAGGTCAGGCGTCTGGGCCTGATGGTGAGGCTGCTGTTCACCAAACACAAGGACGAGCCTTCTGACTCTCCTGACGCTTCTACCAATCCCGAAGCTGTCATCCCCAAGAACAAGGTTTCTTCGTTCAGTGCGTTCTGTATGGCTCTGTCGGGCCGTGTGGGCACGGGAAACATCGTGGGCGTGGCTACGGCTCTTGCTCTCGGCGGTCCTGGTGCGGTGTTCTGGATGTGGGTCATCGCTTTCTTCGGGGCTTCTACGGCTTTCGTGGAGTCGACGCTTGCGCAGCTCTACCGTTTCCCTCATCATTCGAGTTTCCGCGGAGGTCCGTCCTGCTACATCCAGGAGGGGCTTCACAAGCGCTGGCTGGGCATTGCGTTCGCTGTGATCTGCATCATCGGCTATGGTATGTTCCTCACCACTGTGCAGGCGAACGGTGCGTCGCAGGCTTTCCTCAATTCCTACAACATTTCGCCTCTTGCCACTGGCATCGGGCTTGCGGTGGTGCTGGCCATCGTGATCATCGGCGGTGTGCGCCGCATTGCTGACGTGGCTTCGGTGGTGACTCCGTTCATGGCGCTCGGCTACATCGTCATCGCTCTTGTGGTGCTGGCGTGCAATGCCAGGCAGATTCCGTTCCTTCTCGGCCAGATTGTTTCGAATGCTTTCGGCATCAATCCCATCGCGGGCGGCATCATCGGTTCGACCATTATGATGGGTGTCAAGCGCGGCATTTTCTCGAACGAGGCCGGACAGGGCGGCGGTGCGATTGTTTCGGCGACTGCCAACACCAAGCATCCTGCTCAGCAGGGCCTGGTCCAGGCGTTTTCGGTCTACGTTGACACTCTGCTGGTCTGCACGGCTACTGCGCTGATGATCTTGTCTGCCGGGACTTACAATGTCTTCGATGCGAAGACTGGGGAGATGCTGGTGGCGAACGCTCCGGAGCTTGGCAACAACTATGTGTATTTCACGCAGTCGGCTGTGGATTCGGTGTTCGGCGGCTTCGGCAGCCAGTTCGTGACCATCGCTCTGATCTTCTTTGTCTTCACGACTCTGATGGCTTACTATTTCTACTCTGAGACGAGTATCATCTATATCTGCCGTGAGGTGGCCAGAAAGCACAAGAAGCAATATTCCCGCAAGCTGGAGGATTTCTTCATCTGGACTTTCAGGATTATGCTGCTGGCTTCGGTGGTGTTCGGGGCTGTCCGCGAGACGGATGTCATCTGGAAGCTTGGCGACATCGGCGTGGGCCTGATGGCCTGGGTGAACGTCATCGCCATTCTCATCCTCAGCCCGCAGGCGATCAAAGCTCTGCGCGAATACGAAGGCAAGCTCAGGAAATAGCTTCGGCACGGAAAGCAAGGTCTTCGGGGGGTTCCGTTCGCTTCGCTCACTCCAATCCCTCCCAACGCCATCATCGTCATCGCTGCGCGATAACTCGCTGTCGTCGGGCCCCTCCCGCTCTGCACGCCGCGGGCGGCCAGCCCCCACTCAGACCTTCTTTCCGATGCCGCCGCTGTCCCGCGCCCAAAAGCGGACATAATAGAAACGCCTACCCGAAGTATGGGAAGGCGTCTCGGTTGCAATAACACTTAAAAGATTTATTTCTTGTCACAGCAGCAGGTGCAGCCGTCGCAGTTGCTGCAGCAGGAGCATCCGGCGCTTCCTTTCTTCCTCCTGACCATCCGCCAGACGAAGAAAGCTACCGCAGCTGCTACTATCGTATATGTTATGATATTCTGAATCATCTATAACAATAATCCTACGTGCCAGAATATGAATGATACTATCCAGGCCAGGCAGGTGGTGTAGACCACGCTGAATGCGGCCCATTTGCCGCCGGCTTCCTTGGCGATCGCCGATATCGCTGCGATGCAGGGGAAGTACAGCAGTATGAACAGCAGGAAGGTGTATGCCCTAAGCGGCGTGAAGAACGTCTCTCCGTTCTCGTCGGTCACTGCCTTGAGCTTGGCCTGCAGGCCGGCGTTTTCGTCGCCTTCCACTTCCTGGGCTTCATAGAGCACTCCGAGCGACGACACTACCACTTCCTTGGCGGCAAGTCCTGTGGCGAGGCTGACTCCCATCTTCCAGTCGAAGCCCAGCGGCCTGACCACCGGCTCGATGGCGTGGCCGATGCGGCCGATGTATGAGTATTCGTTCTGTTCTGCCTTGGTCATCTCGGTCTTGGGTCTCGGGAAGTAGCCCAGCGCCCAGATTATTATCGAGGCGGCCAGGATCACGGTGCCCATCTTCTTCAGGTAGAGCACGCTCTTGTCCCACATATGCACGAGGATATTGCGCACGGTGGGGAAACGGTAGGGCGGCAGTTCCATCACGAACTGGTCGGAGGCGTTCTTGAACACTGTCTTGTTGAGCAGCAGCGACGTCAGGATGGCGAACACTATGCCTACGAGATAGAGGCTCATCAGCACGAGGCCCTGGTTGCGTGAGAAGAACGCTGCTACGAAGAGCAGGTACACGGGCAGCCTTGCGGAGCAGCTCATGAAGGGTATTGTGAGTATCGTGAGGATCCTGTCCTTGGGGTTCTCGAGGGTTCTGGTGGCCATTATGGCGGGCACGCCGCAGCCGAAGCCTATGATGTAGGGTATGAACGACTTGCCGTGCAGCCCTATTCGGTGCATCAGCTTGTCCATTATGAAGGCTGCCCTGGCCATATATCCTGTGTCTTCCAGGAAGGAGATGAACATGAACAGTATTAGGATGTTCGGGAGGAACACGAGCACTCCGCCGACTCCTGATATCACTCCGTCGACCAGCAGGTCGTTGAGCATTCCTTCGGGCAGTATCCTGCCGATCCAGTTGCCGAGGGCTCCGATGCCGCTGTCAAGCCAGGCCTGGGGGTAT
>JAGCFF010000192.1 GCA_017650285.1 Bacteroidales bacterium | reverse complement strand
CGTGCCGGCTATATGTATTCCGGAATGGCCGACGTGGCCGCTCTGACCGGCGACAAGGACTATGTCAATGCCATTGATTCCATTTGGGACAACATAGTCACCAAGAAGTACTATATCACAGGCGGAGTGGGAGCGCGCCACAACGGCGAGGCCTTCGGCGCTGACTACGAGCTGCCCAACAGGACTGCATACAACGAAACCTGCGCGGCCATCGCCCAGGTCTATCTCAACCAGAGGATGTTCATGCTCCACGGAGATGCGAAATACATCGACTGTCTCGAGCGCACTCTTTACAACGGAGTCATATGCGGAATGAGCGTAGACGGCGGCAAGTTCTTCTATCCGAACCCCCTGTCGGCCGACAGCGTGTACCGCTTCAATTCGGGAAGGACGATGACCCGCCAGCCCTGGTTCGGCTGCGCCTGCTGCCCGAGCAACCTCTGCCGTTTCATCCCTTCAGTGCCCGGCTATTTCTACGGCGTGAAGGACAACAGTCTCTACGTAAACCTGTTTGCCGAGAATTCGGCGGAAGTGCAGCTTGACGGCAGGAGGGTGGCCGTATCGCAGAAGACCGACTATCCCTGGAACGGCGACATCGCACTGAGGATCGACGGCAACGAGGCCGGCAAGTTCACCGTCAAGGTGCGCATCCCCGGCTGGGTCTGCAACGAAGTCGTTCCCGGTGACCTCTATGAATATGCCGACAGCCTGACTCCCGAATGGAGCATCGCCGTCAACGGCAAGAAGCTGAATGCGAGAATCGGCAACGACGGTTATGTGGCCATAACCCGCAGCTGGAAGGAAGGCGACGTGGTTTCAATCCATTTCGATATGCCGGTACGCACCGTGCAGGCCAATCAGAATGTCGAAGACGACCGCGGCAAGATCGCAGTCGAGCGCGGCCCGCTGGTCTACTGTGCGGAATGGGCTGACAATGCCGGCAAGGATGTCCACGCTACGTCTATCGGCGGCTCTTCTTTCGAGGTCGTTCCGGAATACGGAATCACCAACACCGAGGGTGACGGCAAGGTCTTCAAGGTGACTGAAATCAAGGCTTCCAAAGGCCTCGCGCTGATTCCCTACTATGCCTGGAATCACCGCGGAGCCGGCAATATGGAAGTCTGGATGGCTGAATAGGCCTCCTCAGGCTACTGCTTCGTTCCCTTGAAGGATGTGGGATAATCCCCGAAGTTCAGGGAGAACTCCAGCGTGCCGTCCTTCTTCTGGATACCCTTCAGGTCTGTCACCGTATAACGCGGGTATTCTCCTCCCATCGCGAGGGGGATGACACTGTCGCACTCGATATCGATGCCTTCGCTTGTGGCTGCCAGGGAGACGCCGGGGATGGTCACGTCGATAGTGACGGGCATCTGCGAGACGAAGCGGATCTTGTAGATGACGATGTCGGCTGTCTTGCCGTCTTCTGACGGAGTGAAGTTGACTTCAATGTCTTCGTTTTCGAAAGGAGAGTCCTGATAGATGACTGTGACAGTTCCTTTGTAATCGGCCTTCTCCGGTACGGGAAGTTCCGGCTCCACTTTGCTGCAGGCAAAGAGCGACAGAGCCGCAAGGATCACCAATAGTTTTTTCATTTGCTTGTTTTTATAGGTTAATACTGATTCCCAACATAATGTTCAGGGGGCGTTCGCGGCTGAAGAATTCCCGCCCTACGGACTTGAAGTAGAAGTTCCTGCCGCTGCTTCCGGAGAGGTTCTCGCCGCGGAGCCAGATCTCCCATCCCGGAAGGACAAGCGCTATGCGGGCCTCCGGCCGGATATGCACCGGTTCGCTGAGCGTTCCGGATTCGTCCCAGAATACAGGGCCGTATGAGCGCACCGAGGTACTGAGATTGAGCCTGGCGTTCTTTATGGGATGGCTCCAGGCCGCGCTGGCAAAGAAGGTATGGACCGGCACATAGGGGATATGGTTGCCGGAATAGTCGTGATTGCCGTCGTTGTAATCCACGAAACGGGCGTCGCACCAGGCATAGGAAGTGTGGAAATGGAACTCGCCCGGTTGCCAGTCGGCTTCGGCTTCCGCACCGACGCTCCTGCTGTGGCCGGCATTGGTCATCATCCTTCCGGTGGATTTGCCCGGAGGGAAAACCGTGAGCTGCTGGTTGCGCACATCCATATAGTAGACCGAGGCTTCCGCCCTGAACTTCTCCCTCACATAGCGGAGTCCCGTCTCATAGTTCCAGGCCGTCTCGGGTTTGTAGCGGGTGTTCTCCGCTACCACCGAAACTGACGGCGTGTCGAAATATACTCCGAGGTCCTTCATCATAGCGTTCATCGTCTGGTTCTGGAGTATGTCGGAGAATATCTGGGTGTTGAAGCCCCCGGCACGGTAGCCTTTCGAGACTGTCCCGAACACGAAGAAACCGTCAGCCGCTTCCACGAGAGCGGATACGCGGGGCAGAACCTGCAGGCCGGACGACTGTGTAACGCGGCCGCGATAGGGGACTTCGAAGGGCTTGTCGGCCTTCATAGTGGGGACGAAGCGGTAGTGGAGCGCGGCCAGACAGTCGTAGGCCATGGCGCCGCCCTCGTAGTCCAGGCGGAGGCCCGCAGTGAGGCGCCAGCGTCCGGCAGTGATCACCGATTCGTGGAACAGAGCCGCTCCGAAGGTGCTGATCCCGAAATCCGAATCGATCGGCATCTGTTCATCGGGTATGCTCAGGTAGCCTATGTCTTGCGGAATGTTGCGGTTGGCGTTGTCAAGTATGAGAGTCTCGATGCCGGCCCGGCCGAATGTGACCGGAGCGTGCATATGGTTCCTCTTGTAGAAGGCGAACAGGCCTGTGGAAGGCTGCCAGATGCCGGACTCGCTGCGGACGATGACTTCCACAGTGCCGGTGCCGCTGTTCTGCGCCTGGCGGAGGGTGAAAACGGGCTGCGGCGTGAAGTCCTGGTCCATCCTCATATCGTCGCTGAGAAGCTGGAGCGATCCTGAGCCTTCGATGGTGAAGCTGTCTGAGCGGTAGTGCAGTCTCACTCCGTCTATGACAGAGAGCCTGCGGTAGCTGCCTTCGCCGTCATAGGATATGGGATGCAGGGTGTCGTCTTCATAAAGGCCGTATGCGAAGCCGCCTTCCTTCGAGAGGGATGCGAACAGGGTGTTGGACCACCGAATGCTCTGCTGCTCCGGCTGCTCCCATTTCCAACGGACGGAAAAGCCGTCATATGGGTCGCAGGGCGCACCTTTGTATTCATTCATAAACCAGCCGCCGCCGTGCTTGAAACTGGCCGACAAGACGTTCCTTCCGAATGTAGCGGTCACTCCTGCTCGCAGGGTCTCTGCCAGTCCGGCCTCAGCATAGGCGCTGAGGGATTTTCCTCCGGTGGGCGCCATAGACTGGAGCACCAGGGTCCCGCTCATCGAATTTCTTCCGTACAAGGTGGCTCCGGGGCCTCGCATCAGGGCGGCAAAACGTATCCCGTTCCAGTCGAAGTCGTAGGCATTCTTGTCCATTATCGGAATCCCGTCGAGATAGAGGCTGACGGATGGATTCTCCATCCTGG